>JBFGLK010000673.1:0-1594 GCA_041576195.1 Promineifilaceae bacterium (SeqCode) | reverse complement strand
GGAAGAACGTCGTCTCCTACATGTACAATGACCCGAACGACGTCGCTTTGTCCGCGTTGCTGGTCCAGCAACACCCGGACTACGCCGCCAATACCAGCCTGTTTCGCATGAACGGCACGAGCATGTCGACGGCGGTTGCTTCCGGGGCGGTGGCGCTGCTGCTGCAACAGCAACCGGCGCTGTCCCCCGATCAGGTCAAGTATCGGCTGATGGCCACCGCCCGGCCGGCGCTGCTGGCCGACGGCGCGCCGGCGACGCATATCTTCCGCCAGGGCGCCGGGCGGATCTGGCTACCCGACCTGCTCTTCGGCGATCCGGCCCTGAGCGAGGGCCAGGCCAATGCCGGCATGGACGTCGTCCAGGATCTGGCCCACGGCTGGGACAGCGACGGGGACGGCCAGCCGGACGAAGGGGCGTTGGCCTACCATTACGAGGGCCCGGTACAACGCCTCACGAGCGACGACGAGGAGGCCCGACTCTACGCGATTCGCGGGGTGGATGAAGACAGCGGCCAGGAAGTGATCCGGGGGCTCGCGCTGGGCGACGGCGCCGGGAACTGGCTGGACGAGCAGGCGCTCGACCAGCTGGTGCTGACCTGGAGCGACGACAGCGACGCGACCGTCCTCACCTGGGACGGCACCGACTGGGTCGATAGCGAGACGTGGTCGGGCGCCTTCGCCTGGGCCGGGGCGTTTGCCACGGAAGAGCCGTTAACGTGGGCCGATCCACACGCCTGGACGGGATCGTTCACCTGGTCGGGCGCCTTTGCCTGGGCCGGGGCTTTCGTCTGGTCGGGCGCCTTTGCCTGGGCGGGCGCGTTCGCCTGGGCCGGCGCCTTCGCCTGGGCGGGCGCCTTCGCCTGGGCCGGGGCGGATGCCTGGCCCGGGGCCTTGATCTGGAATGGGGTGGAGGCCCAGAGCACCGGCTGGCAAGAGATGGGCGAGGCCAATGGACCAGAGGCAGGTGCCATACAGCGCGTGACCGAGCCCGGCTGCCGCCTGGGTAGTTGCCTGCGACTGGGCGCCGTCGGGGAGCCGGTGGCCCATGGCCTGGAGCGCGCCGCCCATCTCGGCGAGGCGGCCACCGCGACGCTCAGCTACACCTGGCGTCGCGACCCGGTCGTCGGGTTCACCGGAGGCGTGGTCCGGGTCGAGGTCTCGGGCGACGGCGGCGGGTCCTGGAACCTGTTGCACCAGATCGGCGCCGGGGCGGACGAGGCTTTCCATGCCGAGAGCATCCCGCTCGGCATGCTGGCCTCGCACGCCACCCGAGTGCGGATCACGATGACGGGCGCGTCTCCGCAAGGCTATGTCTATCTCGACGACGTGCGCATTGTCTTTTCAGAGGCGTGGATGGATGATGGGGGCGCCACAGCGGGTAGCCACTACCTGACGAGCTGGGTCAACGACGACGACACGGTTGACCCGCCGCCCGAGGACGGGACCGAGCCACCCACCGATCCGACCCACCTGCGCCTGGTCGCCCTGGCGACCGGCACCCCGCCAGACGCGGGCGCCCCCCTGTTGACGGCGCTGATGGCGAGCCTGCTCGCCGTGATCAGCCTACTGGCGTTGGGCGGCCGCCGCCGGCGCGC
>JBFGLK010000672.1:0-1767 GCA_041576195.1 Promineifilaceae bacterium (SeqCode) | reverse complement strand
TGCTCGTCTGTCGCTGCTTCGCTTCAGCTCGAAGCAACCCTTGCCTAACGCGGCAGCAGGGAAGCGCGGCTAAAGAAAAAGAAGGAAGAACGGGCTGATCTCATGGTGGCGGGATGATAGCATCCGTTTTCGGGGCTGTCAACCAGAGGGTGAGGGCGGGGACTTCCGGGGAGATTCCCCGGAAGTTCCCGCCGAATTCGGTACAATGGCCTATGGTCACGTGCCGGTGCGCCGAGATGTAGTTTGCTGGTGACCTCCGCGGCTTTGAAACCCCCCGCGCCAGCGTGCGTATAGCGCATATACGCCTAATCATGGGCATTTTCGCGTCCCAAAGCCCATATATGCCGGTCACAGCCGGCATGGCACTCACTCTGGGCACCGAGTATAATCTGGCGCATCCAGAGTGGTTACGGGCAGCAAGGAGGATACCAGGTGATCGATGCGTTGCTTTCCTCGGGCACATTAGCCCTGGTTTATGCCGGCATTCTGGTCGTCAGCTTCCTCTTCGCCATCCTGACCCTGATCGGCGGCGAAATCGGCGATCTGTTTGACTTCGGGGTCGACGCGGACACAGACCTTGACTTCATTAGCATCAGCCCCTTCGCCCTGGCCGTCTTCGGCGCCACGTTCGGCCTGATCGGCCTGATCACGCGGCTCTGGCTCGAGCTGGATACCGTTCCCAGCGTGCTCTGGTCCGGCGGCCTGGCGCTGATCTTCGGCGCGGCCGCCCAGGCGTTCTTCATCTACATCCTGTCCCCCAGCAAGTCCAGCCACTACTCGCTTGAAGAAGACGCCACCGGCCGCGAGGCCGAGGTCATCATCACCATCCCCGGCAACGGCCTCGGGCAGATCGCCTTCAACAACGTCAGCGGGCGCGTCAACCTGGGCGCCCGTTCCACCACCGGCAAGCAGATCAGAACAGGCCAGATCGTCAAGATCGACCGCATCGTCGGGCGCGTGGCATTCGTGCAACTGGCTGAAGAGTCCTGAATAGCGCCCCTGTGAAGCCGCCAGACCGTCCTGGTTGGCGCGGCCGGCGTATCATCACCTTGTGTCTCGGTGCCGGCAGGCACCCATCTGTAAAAGGAGGCCACCATGGATAGTGGGGTCATAGCCATTGGCATTGTCGTCTTCGTCTTCGTCGTCTTCGCTATCCTGTTCGTCTACGCCAGCCGCGTCAAAAAGGTTGGCCCCAACGAGGTTCTGGTCATCTCCGGCCGGGGCGAAGGCCGGCGGGATCTGGGCGAGATCGAGAGCAAGTTCCGCATCGTCTCCGGCGGCCGCGCCTTTGTCTGGCCGGTGCTCGAGCGCGTGGACTACCTCTCGCTGGAGATCATGACCATCGACATCACGACGCCTGATGTGCCCACCGTGCAGGGCGTCCCGGTCACCGTGGACGGCGTCGCCCAGGTCAAGATCGGGAGCGACGAGAGTTCCATCCGCACCGCGGCCATCCAATTCCTGTCCAAAACGCATGACGAGATCCAGCACGTCGCCCATGAGACGCTGGCCGGCCATCTGCGGGCCATCCTTGGCACGCTGACTGTCGAGCAGCTCTATCGTGACCGCGAGGCATTCGCCCAAAAGGTGCAAGAGGTGTCCGGCGACGACATGGCCAGCATGGGCCTGGAGATCGTCTCCTTTGTGATCAAGGACATCTCCGACATGGAGGGCTATCTGGAGGCGCTCGGCCGTCCGCGCATCGCCCAGGTCAAGCGCGACGCGGCGATCGGCGAGGCCGAGGCCGCCCGCGATGCCACCATCGAG
>JBFGLK010000671.1:0-1857 GCA_041576195.1 Promineifilaceae bacterium (SeqCode) | reverse complement strand
TGGCCATGGAGCGAGTTCCGAGCTTGTCTTTGAGGCGATTGATGCGAAAGCGGTTGAGCTCGCCGCCCGGCAGTGTGCGGGGCACGAGAAAGAGGCCCAGGCCGCGTGTGCCTTCGCCCTGATTGGGGACGCGAGCGGTGAGCAGGATGACCTGGGCGGTCACGTTGGAGCAAAACCACTTCTCACCGTGAATCAGCCAGGTGCCGGCAGTCGGATCCAGGGGTTCGGCCCGGGTGGCGTTGGCCCCGACGTCCGACCCGCCCTGGACCTCTGTCAGGAACTGGGCGGCATGGTAAAGGGTATCGTAGTCGGGGTCCAGCAGCCGGGGCAGGAAGCGGTCCTGCAACGCCGGCGCGCCCACCGCCTGGAGCACCTTGACCGCGCCGCCGGTACAGGCAATCGGGCAGTTGTGGCCCGCCTCGCCATTCTGCGACGAGAGGTAGAACAGTGCCTGGGCCAGGAGATTCTGGGCCGGGTCCGCGTAGACAGCAATCAGGCCAGAGGCGTAGATGTGACGGCCGGCCTCGTGATAGCTAGGATGAAAGTCGACATCTTCAAGTCGACGGCCGATGCCGTCATGACGGGCCAGCTCGGGAAGGTTTGGCCGCAGGTCGGCCATGCGCGCCGCCCGATCGACCACCGTCGCTGCGGCGCGCCCGAAGTGGTAGAGCTGGGGCGCCACGGTCTTCAGGCCGACCTCGCCCCAGTACATGGCCAGCACCCGGCGGAGATTCTTGTCGGCATTGAAGTAGTTATCGGGCTGGGCGGCCTCCCAGGCGGCCAGCTGTTCCCGCCCGCGATCGATGGCCCCATATCCGGTGCCGGCTGTCGTGGTGACTGGATCGCTCATGTTCGCTGCTCCTCCTCTTGCTCAGCCACCCAGTGCAGGACGCCAAGCACGTTTATCATCGCCTTCGGGACGAAGGAACCCGCCAGGACGAACTCCTGATCCTTGCTACCGTCTTCCGCCCGTTCGGAACAGTGGGCATTGCCCCCGGCCGGTCCCAAGCCGTCGAGCGTGGGCAGGCGCGACCAGATGTGATTGGCGTCGCTGAGCCCGCCGCGCCGCTCCGGCACGGCGCGGAAGCCAATGCCGGCAGCGGCCGCCAACCACGCGTCAAAGAGTCGCCCGGTCGCCTCATTCTCCGGCCAGGCCTTGGTCTGGCGCACCAGATCCACCTGAACGCGGCAGCCATAGCCGTTGGGACTGGCGACCGACGAGTAATCGTTCAGGGCGAGCATCCGTCCCACCGCCTCGTCAAACACGTCCGGGTCGAAGGCGCGCATTTCCACCGTGGCGGCCGCCTGGTGGGGCACGCGATTGACCACGGTGCCGCCGGCAATAGTGCCGACGTTGAACGTCAGGTCACGCGCGTAGTCGGTGAAACCGTCGACCTGGCGGACGACGTCAGCGAGCTGCACGATGGCATTCGCCCCCTGATCGTGCGCCGACCCCGCGTGCGCCGCGCGCCCGTCGGCCGACAAACGGAAGATGGCCATACCCTTGCGCGCCACAACCACATTCACTCGCCGGCGGGAGGGCGCCAGCTGGCCGCCCTCAAAGACCAGACAGCCATAGGCGTCGTCGCCGAGACGGTCAAGACATAGCCGGCCGAAGTCGGCGCCGCTGACCTCCTCTGTGGCGTCCAGGAGCACGGTCCAATCGACGCGGTCGTAAGTATCCGGCGCGAGCGCCCGCAGGGCGTCCAGCATCATGTAGATAATGACCGTGCCGCCCTTGATGTCGACCGTGCCCGGACCGTAGATGCGCGGGCCGACCGGGCGCCACACGAAGTCGTGCGCCGCCTCCTCCTCCGGGGAGTAGACGGTATCCAGATGCGAGATCAGGCCGAGGCG
>JBFGLK010000670.1:0-1871 GCA_041576195.1 Promineifilaceae bacterium (SeqCode) | reverse complement strand
TCGACGGCGGCACGCCTTACGGGATCCCGCCGGACAACCCGTTCGTCGGCGACCCGACCACCCTCGACGAGATCTGGGCCCTGGGGGTGCGCAATCCGTGGCGCGTGGCCTTCGACCGGCTCACGGGCGACCTGTATGTCGCCGATGTCGGCCAGAATACGTGGGAGGAGGTTGACTTCCAGCCGGCGGCCAGCCCGGGCGGGGAGAACTACGGCTGGCGCTGCTATGAGGGCAATCACCCGTACAACACGAGCGGTTGCGGGCCTATCGGCGACTACGACTTTCCCATCTTCGAGTACGATCACGGCGAAGGCTGCTCCGTGACCGGCGGCGCCGTCTATCGCGGCCTGGATTATCCAGCCATGTATGGCCACTATCTGATGGCCGACTACTGCACCGGCAGCTTCTGGAGCCTGGCCCAGGATGCTGGCACCTGGAGCGACTTCCAATACCCGGCTGTGACCGGCTTTGGCATCGTCACCTTTGGCGAGGGCCGGGATGGCCAGCTTTATGCCGGCAACATCAGCAACGGCATCATCTATCGCGTCGTGGACGCCGGCCCGACGGACGCCCTGCCATGGCTCGCCGAGGGCGCGACGGGAGGCACGCTCGCCCCAGGCGTGGCGGTGGACGTGCCGGTCACGTTTGACGCGGCGGGCCTGGCCGTCGGCAACTATGCCGGTAACCTGGTCGTCGCCAGCGACGCGGCAAACGCGCCGCTGCTCGAGGTGCCAGTCAGCCTGGAAGTCACCGATCAGGCGCTGCGCTCCGCCTTCATCGGCCTGTGGGGCGCCCCGTTGCCGAACTTCCGCTACGTGCGGGGCGTGGTCGTCGTGCGCGACCTGGCCAATGTGCCGGCGCCGGACGCCATGGTGACGATCACCTGGACGCGGCCGAACGGCAGCACGGTGATGCGCAGCGCCATCAGCAACGCCTCCGGGCTGGCCTGGTTCCAGGTCATCGGACCCGGCCCCGGCAACTTCACCCTGACGGTGAACGACATCGCCAAGGACGGGTACCTGTTCGACGCTGCCGGCAGTGTGCTCACGCGCACTATCGCCGTGCCATAGGCTCGCGGCCCTCCGGTGGGCGACCGCCCCCGGAGGGCTTCCTGCCTGTTTCCGTGGTATAATGCGCCCGGAACATTTGAGCTATGGCCGCGAAGAAAAGCACCCAGAACCGCAAGCAGGGCACCAGCCGGCCGAAGGCGTCCTCCGGCCGAGGTAGCCGCGGAGGGCGCAGCGCCGGGGCGCCAAAGAGCAAGCCGGCACCCGCCTCGCGGCGGGGCCGGAAACCCCCGAGACCGTCGTTCCAGCTCAATCTGAAGCAGAAAGCGCTCCTCGTCGGCATCGTCCTGATCTTTTTCACGGCGATCCTGGTGCTGAGCCTGCTGTCGCCCAGCCAGGGCCAGCTCACAACCGCGCTCGCCGACCTACTCTGGCGCACATTTGGCTGGGGCGGCGTCGTCGTGCCGCTGGCGCTGGGGGCAGGCGGCTTCTACCTGGTGCTCTGGGGGATGGAGCAACAGCCGTCCCTGCCGTGGCGGCGCCTGGCCGGCCTGCTCCTGCTTTTCGTGACCCTGGAGGCGCTGGCCTCTTTGCTCCTGGTGATGCTCGGCAACGACCTGCCGGACGTCTGGGCGGTGGCGCAGAACCGGCAGGGTGGTGGTTACCTCGGCGGCGCGGTCGCCGCCCTGATCCGCCTGGGCGTCGGCAATCTCGGCACGATCATCGTCCTGGCGGTGTTGGGCATCGTGGCTCCGGTGCTCCTGACCGGCGTGACGCTTCAGGAGCTGTCGGCGCTGCGCCAGCTGGCGCCCGGCGCCCGGGAGACCACCGCTCCGGCGGCCCCGAACCCGCCCGCGGCCAGCG
>JBFGLK010000669.1:0-1887 GCA_041576195.1 Promineifilaceae bacterium (SeqCode) | reverse complement strand
TTGCCTTTGCGCGTGTATCGGGGGTCTTTCGGTGGCTTCGCCGCCGGCTGTTCCCCGGCGGGCTTCGTTACGGCGCCGTCCGTTGCTTTGGTCACGGGCTCCGCCCCGTCGGTTTCGGCAGTCCTGGCCGCGGCTCCGTCCTGCCCCGAGGGATCTGGCTGGTTCATCGCTCGCTCCTCGTCGTTCGGGTGCCGGCATGCCGGCAGGCGGTTGCCCCCAATTCGACGGCCCGTCACGGCGAATTGGCGCGGGCCGTCGGCGGGACGTTCCCATTATAGCAGAGAATCAGGCGCGTAGGGCGTCGGGCTCGCCAGTCTGAACCCGCCAGAGCGCGGCGTAGATGCCGTCCGCGGCCAGTAGCGCCTCGTGGCGGCCCTGCTCCATGAGCAACCCGTTCTCTAACACGAAGATGCAATCGGCGTTGCGCACCGTCGAGAGACGATGCGCGATGACGACCGTAGTTCGTCCGACGGCGATGCGCTCGAGCGAGCGCTGGATAGCGGCCTCGGTCTCGTTATCCACGGAGCTGGTCGCTTCGTCCAGGATCAGGACCGGGGGATCCTTGAGCACCGCCCGGGCGATCGAGATGCGCTGCCGCTGACCACCGGACAGCTTGATGCCCCGCTCGCCGACGATCGTGTCATACCCTTGCGGGAGGTCGGTGATGAAGTCGTGCGCCTCGGCGACTTTGGCGGCGTGGACGATCGCCTCCAGGCCGGCGTCAAAGCTGCCATAGGCGATGTTCTCCCGCACCGTGCCGTGGAACAGAAAGACGTCCTGGCTGACCAGGCCGATGGCGCCGCGTAGGTCGGCCAGGTTTAGCGAGCGAATGTCAACGTCATCCAGCAGAATGCGCCCAGACGTCACGTCATAGAAGCGCAACAGGAGTTTGATCAGGGTCGACTTGCCGGCGCCGGTGGCCCCAACGAAGGCGGAGATACGCCCTGCCGGCAGGCGAACGCTGAAGCGCCGGATCACGGGCCGCTCCATATGGCTCTGGTAGGCAAAACCGACGTCCTCGAAGACGACATGGCCGGCTATCGTGGCCGGCAATCTCTCCCGCCCGCTGAGGATCTGCGGCTGCTGCGCCAGCAGGTCCAACACCCGCGTCGTCGAGGCCATCGCCCGCTGGTAAAGGTCCAGCGTCTGGCCCAGGCGCGTGAGCGGCCAGAGCAATCGCTGGGTCATGAACACCATGATGCTGTAGGCGCCCACGTTCAGGGCGCCGGTTAGTGCCAGCTGGCCGCCAAACACGAGGATGGCGATGAAACCGAGCACGATGACCATGCGTATGAGTGGAACGAAGGCCGAGCTCAGCCGGATCGCCTCGCGGTTAGCCAGCCGGTATTCATTACTCAAGTGGCCGATGCGCTCGTCTTCGTAGGGTTCGGCTGTGAAGCTCTTGATTGTCGCGATTCCCCCCAGGTTGTTGGCCAGCTGGCTGCTGAGGAGTCCGACGCGCTCACGCACCGCCAGGTAGCGCGGCGCCAGAAACGCCTGATAGCGTATCGACCCGTAGGCGATGAACGGCATAGGCAACACGGCCATCCAGGCGACGGAAGGGGCGATGACGAAGAAGATGCCGGCGATGACGATGACGGTGGTGATGAGCTGGATGATGTCGTGCGCGCCGCCGTCCAGGAAGCGCTCCAGCTGATTGATGTCGTCATTCAGGATGGCCATCAGGCCGCCGCTGCTGCTTTCCTCGAAGAAGGTCATGTCCTGCCGCTGGACGTGCCGATAGGCGTCGCGGCGCAGCTCGTGCTGCATGGTCTGGGCCAGGTTCCGCCACAGCACCGCCGCCACGTAGTCCATGAGTGACTCGAGCGCCCAGATGACCAGGGTCAAACCGCCCAACACCCAGAGCTGGTCGACGACGTCCGGGAC
>JBFGLK010000668.1:0-1892 GCA_041576195.1 Promineifilaceae bacterium (SeqCode) | reverse complement strand
CGCTTCCAGGTGAACCCGCGTCTTCTCCTGGCGGCGTTGGAGCACCGGGCGGGCTGGGTGACTGGCGAGCCGCGGTCGCCAGAGAGCCCGGTCATGGGCAATGGTCGGCCCGAGTATGCCGGGCTTTACCAGCAGCTGAGTTGGGCGGCCAACAAGCTCAATCTGGGTTACTATGGGCTGCAGGAAGGGGGCCTGACTAGTTTGACGATCGCCGACGGCACACGCGTGGCGGTCGCGCCCGATGTCAATGCCGGCACGGTCGGGGTGCAGCTGATGCTGGCCTCACCAGACGAGATGACGATCGGCGGCTGGCTGGTCGAGGTGGGGCCTGAGGGCTTCTGGCGCACCTACTTTCGCTTGTTCGGCAACCCGTTCGCCCGCACGATCGATCCGCTCATCCCCCCCGAACTGACACAACCGCCGCTGCGCCTGCCCTGGGGTGACGGGGAGACCTGGTATTTCACTGGCGGTCCCCATGGCGGCTGGGCCTCCGGGTCGGCCTGGGCCGCATTGGACTTCGTCCCGGGGGGGGATCGTCTCGGCTGCTACGACAGCGATGAGTGGGTCCGCTCGATGTCTGCCGGCGTCGTGGCCAACAGTGGGCCGGGGGTGGTCGTGGTGGATCTGGATGGCGACGGTTTTGCCGGCACCGGCTGGGCCGTGCACTACTTCCATCTGGCTACCCGCGGGCGCATCTCACGCGGCACGCGCGTCGAGGCGGGCGATCCACTGGGTCACCCGTCCTGTGAGGGCGGTTTCTCGAACGGAACGCACGTCCACATCGCCCGTACCTACAACGGCCGCTGGATCGCGGCCGACGGCCCGATCCCGTTTGTGATGTCTGGCTGGACTTCTCAGGGCGTGGGGTGGGAGTATGACGGCTACCTCGTCCGCGGAGTCGAGGTACGCGAGGCCTGCGGCTCCTGTCGCGAGCCCCTTAACGAGATAACGGCCGACTCGCCCTAGTGGCCGCGTGCGCCGGCAGGGGCCGCCGCGCGCCAGGCATCGCGCAGCGGCTGGGGGAGCGCCACCGGCACAAAGCGCTGCAGATCGAGGAAGTAGCCCCGCTGGGCGGCACTGGCCGCCACATCCCCCTCGACCACGAACTCCGCCCCGACGGCCCAGCGCACACGCGTCGCCTCTGCCAGCCACATGCGACCCAGAACCCTGTCGCCAAAGCGCACCGCCCGCCGGTAGCGGATGTCGGTCTGCTCCAGGATGGGCCCGATGGCGGCCTCTAGAAGGGAGGCCAGCGACAGGTACGGGGCGATGAGCGCCAGGCGCAGGTCCTCTAACCAGCGAATGTACACCAGGTTGTGGACGATGTTGGCGAAGTCGATGTCGTAGGTCTTGACCGTGAAGGGCAGCTCGACCAGCAGCGGGCGTAGGGGATCGCCACCGGCCATCTCAATCCGACCCATTGGCCGTCAGGGCGCGGCTCAACACGGGTCCGGACGCCTCGCTTTCGGGGAGGGGCAGGAGCAACACTTCGTCCAGCACCTGTTCGACGCGGTCGACGCAGATGAAGCGCACGTCCTGGCGCAGGCGCTTGGGGATCTTCTGCAAGTCGTTTTCGTTCTTCTTGGGAAGCAGGAAGGTGGTCACCCCGGCGCGGCGGGCGGCCAGCACCTTTTCGCGGATGCCGCCGACCGGTAGGACGCGGCCACGTAGCGTGATCTCGCCGGTCATGCCGGCATTGTGGCGCACGGGCCGGTTGGTGAAGGCCGAGACGAGGGCGGTCAAGAGGGCCACGCCGGCCGACGGGCCGTCTTTGGGCACGGCGCCCTCTGGGATGTGGAC
Source organism: Promineifilaceae bacterium (SeqCode) (assembly GCA_041576195.1). Taxonomy (GTDB): domain Bacteria; phylum Chloroflexota; class Anaerolineae; order Promineifilales; family Promineifilaceae; genus JAGVTM01. The sequence goes on along the minus strand of JBFGLK010000668.1, from coordinate 92 downwards.
ATGCACGTCGGTACTCTCGAACACCTCGGGATCAATGCTCCACGTCGTCGCCCGGCTCCGCGCATAGCTTAGCGCCGCCTGGGCGCTCTCCT
>JBFGLK010000667.1:0-1895 GCA_041576195.1 Promineifilaceae bacterium (SeqCode) | reverse complement strand
TGGAGTTGTAGCTCAGGTCACCGCCGCTGATGCGCACAATGTGGCCGGTCATGGTTTCTGCCGACTCGAAGGGGTTGAGGGTGAATTTCGGGCCGGCCCCGGCGGCGATGGCCACAATCATCGTCTCGCCGATGGCCCGGGAGATGGCCACCACAAAGGCGGCGGTGATGCCGGAGAGGGCTGCCGGCACGACCACGCGCCACGAGGTCTCCAACCGAGTGGCGCCCAGCCCATAGGCCGCCTCCCGCAACGAGCGTGGCACCGCGTGCAGCGCGTCCTCGCTCAAGGAGGCCACCAGCGGGATGATGAGAATACCCACGACGATACCGGCGCTGGCCACGTTGAAGATCTGGACGGCGTCCACGCCGAAAAGCCGGCGCAGCAGCGGCGTCATAAACGTCAGGGCGAAGTAACCGTAGACAACCGTCGGGATGCCGGCCAGGATCTCCAGGACCGGTTTGAGCACATTGCGGGCCCGGTGGGAGGCGTATTCGCTCAAGTAGATCGCCGCAAACAACCCCAGCGGCAGCGCCACCAGCATGGCGATGGCGCTCACCAAGACGGTCGACAGCACCAGCGGCCAGATGCCAAACTCCAGGATGGCCGGCTGCCAGCGCGTCGCCGTGAAGAACTCGAGCCACGTCACCTCCGGGCTGCGGAAGAACAGGAGCGCCTCCTTGCCGAGCTCGTAGACGATGCCGACGGTCGTCAGGATGGAGATGGCGCCGCAGAGAAAAAGGAGGCCCTGTATCAGCGACTCCCTGATACGGGGCCTCTTGCCCAGATTGACGGTGCTACCGGTCACGTCCGTCATGGAAGAAGTGATGTTCGCCATGTTGACTATCCCTGTCGTCAGAGTGAGCGGCGCTCGCCCTGGCCGACCATCGGGTCACGCCAGCGCCTTTCCACCGATCGGCCGGCGCCATTATCCACAGACGCCCTGTAGAATAGGGCGGATGCCTCGGGTACGCGCCAGGCCGCCGCGCGGGTCTGGGCGCCGGTCGGAACCATGCCGGCAGGCGCACCGCATTCGAATACGTGGCTACGCGATCCCGTCTTTCGGCTCACGGTTGGGCGACCACCCAGAGGGCCTTGGCTACATTCAACGACGACTCGCTGGCCGGGAAGTAACCCACTGCTTCGATTTCGTCGTTGACGAAGGTCAGGAAGAAGTTGACGAAGTCGGCCACCTGCGACTTCTGCTGCAGGATCTCGGCCGCGCTGTAGAGATAGAGCGGGCGCGACAACGCGTAGCTCCCCGCCTCGACCGACTCGGCGGTCGGTTCCACGCCCTCGATGTTCAGGATGCGCAGCCGATCCTGATTCTCCTGGTAGAAAGCATAGCCAAAGAAGCTAATGCCGTAAGGGCTGCCCTCGACGCCCTGCACCAACACGTTGTCGTCTTCGCTGAGCTGCAGGTTGTCGGCGGCCAGGATCGGCCGCTCGTCCTCGTCAAACACCTCCTCCACGAAGTAGTCGAAGGTGCCGCTGTCCGTCCCCGGAATGAAGCGCTGGATTGGCTGCGCCGGCCAGGCCGCGTTGACGTCAGCCCACGTCTTGGCCGTCGAGAAAAGAAGGGCCAGGTCTGCCAACGTCAGGTCGGTGACGAAGTCGTTTTCCCGGCCGACGACGACGGCGAGGGCGTCCGTCCCCACGCGGAACTCGATGGGCTCGCGCTCGATCGCCCGGCACGACGCCACTTCCGACTCCTTGATAGGCCGGCTGGCGTTGGAGATGTCCGTCTCCCCAGTGACACAGAAGCGCTCAAAGCCGGCGCCGCTGCCGATGCTGTCGATCGTGATGCTACCGGCATAACCCTCATCCTCGAACCGCTCGGCCATGCGCTCCGCCAGGGGAAAGACGGTCGAGCTGCCCGCCATGATGATGGCGCCGCG
>JBFGLK010000666.1:0-1921 GCA_041576195.1 Promineifilaceae bacterium (SeqCode) | reverse complement strand
GCGGCCGCGGACGCGACGCCAGACGCGCCCGCCCGCGCCCACCAGGCCGTCCGGGATGAACAGGACGACGATGATCAGCAGCGCTCCGAAGATCATGACGTCGACGCCGGCGCGACCCTGGATGACCGAGAGGAAGGCCGGCGGGTTGCGCACGAGCTCCTTGGTCAGCTCCGACAGCGGGGTCAACAACAACGCACCGACCAGCGGGCCCCAGATGGTGCCCACGCCGCCGACGATCGGCCGCAAGAGGATCTGGACCGAGACCGAGACGCCAAAGGCGAGCGTCGGATCGACAAACAGGAAGTATTGGGCAAAGAACGAGCCGCCGATGGCCGTCAGGGCGCCGCTAATGGCCACGGCCATGATCTTGGTGCGCAAGACGTCGACTCCGAGCGCGGCGGCGGCGGCCTCGTCCTCGCGGATGGCCTGGAAGTAGTAGCCAATCCGGCGGCGGGAGACGATGATGGTCACCAGAAGGCCGGCCAGGAAGAGCCCGAGGATGACGTAGTAGTAGTTAGCCAGGGTGCGCTCGAACTGGAGCCGGATCCAGGAGTCGCCGCGCACCAGCGGGACGTGGATGCCGATCGAGGTGTTAATGAACTCGAGCTCCGTGGAGACGAGGCGCACCATCTCGGCCACGGCAAAGGTGCCGAGGGCGAAGAAGTGGCCGCGGATGCCAAAGCGAAACAGGAGGAAGCCCATAGCGGCCCCAAAGGTGGCCGCCAGGGCGGCCCCGGCGAGGAGCCCGACCCAGGGGCTCAGGCTGAAGTCGACGAGCAGCACCGTGGATGTGTAGGCGCCGATGCCATAGAAGACGGCGTGGCCAAACGAGAACTGGCCGGCGTAGCCGCCCATGATGTTCCAGGCGTTACCCAGGTAGGCCCAGTAGAGGGTGAGAATGGCCAGACTGAGGAGGAACTGGTCGACGACTGCCGGCACGATGGCCAGGACCACGCCCAGGCCGGACAGGATCCACACGTCGCGGGGAAGGCGGCGCCAGATGGTCATGGCTTCCTCCCCAACAAACCCTGGGGCCGGAACATAAGCACCAGGATGAAGACGATGAAGACGCCGAGCAGCTTGGTGGAGCTCGGGGCGAAGACAACCCCCAGCTCCTGCGTCAACCCGACGATCAGGCCGCCGAGAAGCGCCCCCTGGACGCTGCCCATGCCGCCCAGGACGACGATGACGAAGGCGGTGATGTTGAACGTGTTGCCCACCAGCGGGTCAACGGCCAGGAACGGCAGCACTATGGACGCGGCCGCCCCGACGCAGGCCGTGCCCAGGCCGAAAGTGACCAGGTTGATCCGGTTGATGTTGATGCCCACCAACCGGGCGCCTTCCTTGTCCTGCGCCGTGGCCCGGATGGCCCGGCCGAGGTTCGTCCGCTGGAGGAGCAGATAGAGCAGCGCCGTGAGCAACAGGGCGAAGAGGAAAGCCGCCAACTTGGGCAGGGTGATGGTGGTGCCGGCAATCCGCACTGGGAAGTCAATCTCCCACGGCCCGATCGGCGTCGGCCCGCGACCATAGGCCAGGCGGATCGCTCGCGGCGTCCCGGTGAAGATGACCAGCATCAGGTTTTCGATGAACAGCGCCAGGCCCAGCGTCAGCAGCAGCTGATTGTGCGCCGGGGCGTGCCGGGCCGGGTGGATGATTAACCGCTGGATGACCACGCCCACCACAAACAGGGCCGGACCGACCACGAGGATCGCCAGGTAGGGATCGACGCCGAAGCGGTCGTAGAGGACGAAGGTGAGGTACATGCCCACCGTCAGGAGCGCCCCATGGGCGAAGTTGATGATGTCCAGCACCCCGAAGATGAGCGTCAGGCCCATGGCCACCAACCCATAGACGCCACCGATGAGCAGCCCGGTCACCAGCGCCTGGCGCAGCACGACCCCGTTGCGCTCCATCCAGACGG
>JBFGLK010000665.1:0-1942 GCA_041576195.1 Promineifilaceae bacterium (SeqCode) | reverse complement strand
TCCGCTGCCACGACGACATCGGCTGGGCGGTCACCGACGAGGATGCCGCGTCGATCGGCCTCAACGGCGCCCTGCACCGCGCCTTCCTCAGCGACTTCTACAGCGGGCGCTTCCCCGGCACCTTCGCCCGGGGGGCCACCTTCCAGTTCAACCCGAAGACCGGCGACCGCCGCATCAGCGGCTCCTGCGCCTCGCTCGCCGGCCTGGAGACGGCCATCGCCAGGCAGAGCACGGCCGAGGTCGACCTGGCGATCGGGCGCATCCTGCTGGCCCACAGTCTGATCATGGCGTTCGGCGGCATCCCGCTCCTCTACATGGGCGACGAGCTCGGCCTGCTCAACGATTATGATTACGTCGACGTGCCAGAGCACGCTGACGACAACCGCTGGCTGCACCGGCCGCGCATGGACTGGGAGCGGGCGACGGAGCGGGAGCGCTGGCAGACCATCACCGGCCGGATCTTCGCCGGGGTGCAGCACCTGGCCCAAACCAGGGCGGGGCTGCCCCCGCTCCACGCCCAGGCGCGCGCCTACCCGGTCTGGAGCGACAACGAGGCCGTCTTCGGCCTCCTACGCGACAGCGCCCGAGGACGCCTGCTGGTGCTGGCCAACCTCAGCGAACACGCCCAGACCGTCCCCGCCCATCGCCTCGGCGCCCTCGGCTTTGCCGGCACCTCCATCGACCACCTGACCGGCCGCCAGCACCATGGCTGGCACGACCTGGCCCTCGGGCCCTATGAGACGGTCTGGTTGGAGGGGGTGTAGTCTAGTTTGCTGGTTTGCTGGTTTGCTGGTTTGATAGTTTGCCGGTTTGCGGGTTATATTGATGAGTAGGACTCTGACTCGACCAACCAACCAACCAACAAACCAACCAACCAACCACTCAACCAACCACCTGACCAACCATGACAACTCCCACGCTTTACGGCGGCCTCGAAGCCGGCGGCACCAAGTTCGTCTGCACCGTGGCCAGCGGCCCGGACCACGTCGTGGCCGAGGCGCGCTTTCCCACGGAGACCCCGGCGCGGACCTTGCCCCGCGCGATCGACTTCTTCCAGAGTCAGCCGGCCATCCGCGCCCTGGGCGTCGGCACCTTCGGCCCGGCCGATCCTGACCCGGCCTCGCCCACGTTTGGCTACATCACCACGACGCCGAAGCCCGGGTGGGCCAACGTAAACATCGCCGGTGCCCTGCGTGAGGCCCTGGGTGTGCCGGTCGGCTTTGACACCGACGTCAACACCGCCGCCCTGGGGGAGTGGCGCTGGGGCGCCGCCCAGGGGCTGGACACGTTCATCTACCTGACGGTGGGGACCGGCATCGGCGGCGGCGGCCTGGTCAACGGGCGCCTGATGCATGGATTGGTGCATCCGGAGATGGGCCACATTCGCCTCCCCCGCGGGGACGACGCCGGTCGCTTTGCCGGCATCTGCCCCTACCACGGCGACTGCCTGGAAGGGCTCGCCAGCGGGCCGGCCCTGGAAGCGCGCTGGGGCCGCGAGGCGGAAGGCCTGCCGCCCGATCACGAGGCCTGGACGGTCGAAGCCCATTACCTGGCGCTGGCCCTGGCCAACTTCATCTGCACGCTCTCGCCCCAGCGCATCATCCTCGGCGGCGGCGTCATGAACCAGCCCCACCTCTTCCCCCTCGTGCGTCGCGAGGTGCTGGAGCTGCTCAACGGCTACGTCCAGTCGCCGCGCATCCTGGACGGCATCGATCGCTACATCGTCCCGCCTGGGCTGGGCAATCGTGCCGGCATGTTGGGGGCCATCGCCCTGGCACAGGCGGCCGTCGCCTGACGCCCGTTTGCGAAGTCTCAGGCCATTCTTACGCCATTCTTATCTCTTGGGCTAACAATGGGCGCCGGATTCGGGTCGCTCCGGCGCCCCCTGGCGCCCGCCGCCGCGGGTGAGCCGCCCCGGCCCGACGAGTTTTCAGGAGAGCAT
>JBFGLK010000664.1:0-1949 GCA_041576195.1 Promineifilaceae bacterium (SeqCode) | reverse complement strand
CGAACATCCCCTGATCAAGCATAAGTTGACCCTGTTGCGTGACGTGAGCACCGAGCCGAAGAAGTTTCGCGAGCTCATCCGGGAGATCGCCTTGATGCTGTGCTACGAGGCCACGGCGGACCTGGCCGTCGATCCGGTGACGGTCACGTCGCCGATGGGCCAGGCCGAGGGGGTCACGCTCCGGGAGAAGATCGGGCTGATTCCCGTGCTTCGGGCCGGACTGGGCATGGTTGACGGCATCTGGGAGATGATGCCTGGCGCCGAGGTCTGGCACATCGGCCTCTATCGGGACGAGCGCACGCTTAAGCCCGTATCTTATTACAACAAGCTGCCGACCAGCCCGCGCGTGCAGGTGTGCCTGGTGCTCGACCCGATGCTGGCGACCGGCGGCTCGGCCGTAGCCACCGTCGACATTCTCAAGAACTGGGGGGCGATGCGCATCAAATACGTCGGCATCCTGGCGGCGCCCGAGGGCATCCAGGCGCTGCGCACGGCCCACCCGGACGTGCCCATCCACGTCGCCCAGATCGACGACCACCTCAACGACATCGGATACATTGTGCCCGGCCTGGGCGACGCGGGCGACCGGCAGTTTGGGACGGGCTAGCCCACACCCCCTTCACCCTTCGCAGGCCATGACTCCTCACGCCCTCGTGTTCACCGTCGCCTTGCTGGGGGCGGCGCTGGCTACGCCCTTGACGACGCGGCTCTCGCGGCGGCTGGGCCTGGTGGCAGTGCCGGGTGGGCGGCGGCGGCATGCCGGCAGCGTGCCGCGGCTGGGCGGGCTGGCGGTGGCGGCTGGTTTCGCGCTGGCGGCGCTGCTCGCCTGGCTGCTTCTGCCGCCGACTGGCGACGACGCCTTGCGCCTGCGAGGGGTGCTGTTGGGCGCCGCGGTGATGCTCGTGGGCGGCCTGATCGACGACTGGCGGGAGCTGTCACCCCGTGCCAACCTCGCCGTGCAAGCGCTGGGTGCCGGCATCGCCATGGCCCATATCGTCTTCGTCGAGCGCTTCACCAACCCGCTCAACGGCGAGCTGGTGGTCGTCCGCCCATGGGCGCTCGTGATCGTCGTCAGCCTCTTCTGGCTGCTGGGCATGGTCAACACCGTCAACTTCCTGGACGGTCTGGACGGCCTGGCCACGGGCGTGGGCACCATCGCCGCCGCCCTCTTCGCCTGGCATAGCCTGGCACTGGGCCAGAGCGCGGTGGCGTTGTTTCCCCTGGCCCTGGCCGGGGCCCTGCTCGGCTTCCTGCCGTTCAACTTCAGTCCGGCCCGGATCTTTCTCGGCGCCGCCGGCGCCAACTTCCTGGGCTTCCTGCTCGCCACGCTCTCCATCCTGGCCCCGGCCAAGATCGCCACGGCCCTGCTGGTCATGGCGATCCCCATCCTGGACGTCGCCTGGCAGATCTACGCGCGCTGGCGCCGCGGCCAGAGCCCGATGCAAGGAGATCGGGGCCACCTGCACTTTCGCCTGGCGGATGCCGGCCTGTCCACCCGGGCGATCGTCCTCGGCTATTACGCGGTGGCGGCGACCATGGGCCTGGTCGCCATCTTCGGCTCCGCTCGTGAGAAGCTGGCGCTGCTGGCCGTGCTGGCGGCCGCCGCCATGGGCCTGTTCGCCTGGGTAGACCGGCGGTTGCCGGAGGCAACGGGCGTCCGGAAGGAGGAAGTATGACCGTCCTGAGCGCCAAAAGACTGGAGGGAAAGCGAGCCGTGGTCACCGGTGCCAGCAGTGGCATTGGCCGGGCGATCGCCCTGGCGTTCGCCCGCGCGGGCGCCAGCGTCGTCGTGAACTACCGGCGGTCGGCCCAGGCAGCGGCCGACGTGGTGGAGGAGGGTCGTTCGCGCTCGACGCACGTGGAGGCCATCCAGGCGGATGTCTCCCAGCTCGACGGCGCGCGGTCACTCCTGGAAAAGGCGCGCCGGACCCTGGGGGGCATCGACATCT
>JBFGLK010000663.1:0-1958 GCA_041576195.1 Promineifilaceae bacterium (SeqCode) | reverse complement strand
GCTGGCCGCCGCGCTCGGATCCGAGGCCCATGCGGCGGCGGTCGATCGAGGGCGGGGCCAGGACTTGCTGGCCGTGGCCGAGGCGCTGCCGGCAACGCTCGAGGGATAAGCGCGGCGCCAGAGCGGTGGGTGGTACGTCCTCGCCCTCGTCGCCAGGCGCCCGGCTCGCCTCGGACCCTTGAAGCGGCCGGCAACGGCGCTATAATGAGATCATCCGGTCAGTTGCTACCGGCACCGGGGCGACCGACGGTTCCCGGTGACCCGCCAGCCCACCCGCCCGGTTGATCCGTGGGGCCAAGGAGCAGCGCCACGCTCGTGTAGGTGCGGTCACGCTTGTCCTCGGGCATATAGCCTGACAGGTCGTTCGCCGGGCAGCGTTCGGCGTCAAGGAGATGTCTATGGACAACGGGGGCTCATTCTGGCCCAACAGTCGCTGGCAGCAGGGCCTGTTAGGCCTGACAGGTCTGCTTGGCGTGCTCGTGGGGTTGGGCCTGTTTACGTTCAACTTCGCCGAGGGCCTGTCATACCTCTCCGACGACCCCGAGGCTTGCGTCAACTGCCACATCATGCGCCAACAATACGATGGCTGGAACCGCGCCAGCCATCACGATGTGGCGTCATGCAATGATTGCCACACGCCGCATCGCTTTCCAGACAAGTATGTCGTCAAAGCCGTTAACGGCTGGAACCACAGCGTGGCCTTCACAACAGGGAACTTCCCCAACACCATTCGCATCCGGGCCTTCAACGCCGAGGTGACGCAAGACAACTGTGTCGAGTGTCACGAGACGATGGTAAGCAACCTGCACGAGCCGGGCAGCGGAGCCACGCCTGCCTGTGTCACGTGCCACGCGGATGTCGGCCACAGCCCATAGCAATGCTACAGGAGTGAGTGCATGAAGCGCATATTCTCGGGTAGAAACCTGACCTATCTTCTGGTCTTCCTGGCCGCGGCGGTTCTTACCGGCGCCGTCGCCAGTTTGCTGGTGAACATCAACAGCCGTCAGCAGGAAGCCGTCAGGGTGTTTCGCGTCGGCGACATCGGGGCCGACGAATTGGATCCGGCCGTCTGGGGCCGGAGTTTTCCCAGCCAATATCAATCGTTCTCTCGCACGGAAGAGGACTACGGCCGCACGCCCTATGGTGGCTCGACGCTCTACAGCAAGCTCGAGGCCTATCCGGCCATGGTCCGCCTTTGGGCCGGCTACGCCTTCAGCAAGGACCACAATGAGGAGCGCGGCCATTACTACGCGCAGATCGACCAGGAGAACACACAGCGCGTGAAGCTGGTCAGCCAGCCCGGCGCCTGTATCAACTGCCACGCCGCCGAAACGCCGCAGCTCATCGAGGAGATGGGCTGGGAGACGTTCAACCGCACGCCCTACAACGATTTGGTCGAGCGGCTTCATCTTGGCAGCTCCTGCGCCGACTGCCATGAGCCGGACACGATGGCCCTGCGCATCACGCGCCCGGCCTTTGCCAACGCCATGGAAGCCCGCGGCATCGACGTCAGCCAGGCCACGCGCCAGGAGATGCGCTCCTACGTCTGCGCCCAGTGCCATGTCGAGTATTACTTCGCCGGCGAGAACAAGGTCCTGACCTTCCCCTGGACCAACGGCCTATCGATCGACGGCATCGAGCAATACTACGATGACTTGGGCTTCACCGACTGGACGCACGCCGAGACCGGTGCGCCCATGATCAAGATCCAGCACCCGGAGTTCGAGCTGTGGAGCACCAGCCTGCACGCCCGCTCCGGCGTCTCCTGCGCCGACTGCCACATGCCGTACCTGCGCGAAGGCAGCGTCAAGGTTTCGGATCATTGGTTGCGCAGCCCGCTCGATAACATCAGCGAGTCCTGCGCCGCCTGCCACAACCGGCCGGAAGAGGAGTTGATCGAGCGCGTCCAGATCACCCAGGACATCACCGCCGGCCTGCTGCGCCGCAGCGAAGAGGCG
>JBFGLK010000662.1:0-1965 GCA_041576195.1 Promineifilaceae bacterium (SeqCode) | reverse complement strand
CGAGGCGGCGCTCGATGAGGCGATCGCCCTCCGGCTCGACGAGTACCTTCAGGCCGCGCCTGGGGCCCAGGCGGCGGTCCAGGAGCTGGTGCGCGCCGTGACAGCGCTCGGCCCCGAAGAGCTGCGCCAGGAGACAAGTCGCCGGATCGCCGAGCGTCGGGCCAGCGAAGAGGGTCGTGCCGGTATGTCCGCCTTTCTCGAGAAACGGCTACCGCCCTGGCGCCAGGGGAACGACCCGGATGTTTCGTAAGCTGCTCGTCGCCAATCGCGGGGAGATCGCGGCCCGCCTCTTCGCCACCTGCCGGGAGCTGGGCGTGGCCAGCGTGGCCGTCTACAGCGACCCGGATGCCGGCATGCCCTGGACGCTCCAGGCCGATGAGGCCTACCCCCTGCCCGGTCAGGCAGCCGCCGACACCTATCTCAACACCCGCGCCATTCTGGAGATCGCGCTGCAGTGCGGTGCCGAGGCGGTCCATCCAGGCTATGGCTTCCTTTCCGAAAACGCGTCATTTGCCGCCGCCTGCCGCGACGCCGGCCTGATTTTCGTCGGGCCAAGCCCCGCCGCCATCCAGAAGATGGGCAGCAAAGCGACCTCTCGCGCCATCGCCCTCAAGGCCGGCGTGCCCGTCATTCCCGGCAGCGACGGGCGCGATGACCAGGGCCGAGCCCGTTCCCCGGCCGAGATGCGTGCGGCGGCGGAGGCCATCGGCTATCCCGTGCTGATCAAGGCGGCGCAGGGCGGTGGCGGCAAAGGGATGCGCATTGTGTGGGAGCCGAACGCCCTCGCCGACGCCTGGCAGGCAGCCGGGCGCGAGTCGCTCTCCGCCTTTGGCGACGATCACTTGCTGCTGGAGAAGTATTTCACGGCGGTGCGCCACGTCGAGGTACAGGTGCTCGGCGACGGTCGCGGCCACCTGGTACACCTTTTTGAGCGCGAGTGTTCCATTCAGCGCCGCCACCAGAAGATCGTAGAGGAGAGCCCGGCGCCCGGGGCGAACCTGAACCTGCGCGCTCGCATGGTCGAGGCGGCGCTGGCCCTGGCCAGGGCGGTCGACTACGAAAGTGCCGGCACCGTCGAGTTCGTCCTCGACGAGGACGGCGCTTTCTATCTCCTCGAGATGAATACGCGCTTGCAGGTGGAGCATCCGGTGACCGAGCTCATCACAGGCATCGATCTGGCCGCCTGGCAGATCCGCATCGCCGCGGGCGAGCCGCTGGCGATTGCTCAGGAAGACCTCCAGCCACGGGGGCACGCCCTGGAGTGTCGCGTCTACGCGGAGGACCCGGCGGCCGGTTTCCTGCCGGCGACCGGCCGGCTAGCCCTCTATCGCCGGCCCACGGGACCCGGCGTGCGCGTGGACGACGGCATCGACACGGGCACGGTCATCACGCCCTTCTACGATCCCTTACTGGCCAAGGTGGTGACGTGGGGCGAAGATCGCGAGGCCGCCCGGCGCAGGATGCTCGGGGCTTTGCGCGAGACGACCGTCCTGGGCGTCACGACGAACATCCCCTACCTCCTGGCTATCCTCGAGCACCCGGCGTTCATCGCCGGCGACACACCCACCCATTTCCTGGAGCGCCACCTGGCCGATTGGCGACCCGACGGGGCGGCCGATGACGACGTCTGGCTGGCCATCGCCGCGTTGGAGTCGACGAGGACAGCGACCCGGCCATCCGGTCGATCCGGAGTGGGCGTGGCGACGCCGCCGGATCCGTGGTCTCAGATCGGGCCGTGGCGGAACGTGGGCGGCGACGACAGCCCATCGCCGGGAGGCTGACAGCCGCCGACAGCAACGGGCGCTTAAGTCCGAAGTTAAGGCGCCCCCGCGATAATGCAATCAGGCTTTCTGTTCTTCTGTGACGCCAGCTGGAGTCCTTCCCCGGCTGGCGTCACGCCGTCTAAGAGTAAGTGGTCGCGCGTAATCTGTGTTGTAACAACATCGCGCTATCCTAAGAGTAGCT
>JBFGLK010000661.1:0-1965 GCA_041576195.1 Promineifilaceae bacterium (SeqCode) | reverse complement strand
TGCGCGCGCCGGCGGCGATGGCCGCCTGGTAGGGCGGCAGGTGGAGGGCGCGCAGCGTCGCCTCGTCGACGTCGGCCACGCCCTGGTCGATGCGCCAGCCCTGGCCCGCCTCGTCGCGGCGCCACCAGTCGAGCCATGCCGGCAGGACCGTGCTGTCCCAGCGGGTGCCGCCGTCGCCGACGAAGTGCTTAACCGAGGCCAGGGCCCGCAGCGGCGGCGTAGCCGCCCCCTGCAGGCCGCGCACATAGGCGGCCCCCAACGCCGAGACCAGGTCGGGCGCTTCGCTGAAGCCCTCGTAGGTGCGGCCCCAGCGGATGTCCTGCGGCACGCTGACCGCCGGGGCGAAGTTCCAGTGGACGTGGGTGGCCCGCATCTCGGCGGCCGTGATCCGGCCGATGCGGGCCACCAGGTCCGAGTCGCGGGTCGCGCCCAGGCCGATGTTGTGGGGGAAGATGGTGGCGCCAACCACGTTGTTGTGTCCGTGCACGGCGTCGGCGCCGTAGAGCAGAGGGATGCCTAGGCGCGTCTCCAGCGCCGCCTCCAGGAAGGGCCGCACCATGGCAGCCCAGTCCTGGGGCGTGTTGGGGGAGGGGTTGCCGCCGCCCCCGCTGAGGACCGAGCCCAGGCCGTGCTCGCGGACCGCTTCGGGGGTGACGCTGCCTTTTTCCACCTGGGCCATCTGGCCGATCTTTTCGGCCAGGGTCAGGCGGGCGAGCAGGTCGGCCGCCCGGTCGGCTGCCGGCAGGGCGCGATCCTGGTACAGGGCGCGGCGGCGAGAGACGGTCACGGCTACTTCTCCACGCCGGCGCCGGCAACGCTGATCCCCTCCAGGAAGACGCGCTGGGCGAAGAAGAAGATGATCAGCGGGATCACCGAGGCGATGAGCGAAGCTGCCTGCACCAGGTTTCCACGCGTGTCATACAGGTTGCTGAAGCCCGTCAGGCCGACGGTGATGGGCACCAGGTTCGGCTTGCCGGCCAGGTAGACCAGGGGCAGGAAGAAGTCGTTCCAGGCGAAGAAGAAGTGGAACAACGTGACCGCCACCAGGGCCGGGCGGGCGTTGGGCAGGATGACCGACCAGAAGGTGCGCAGCGGGCCCGCGCCGTCGATCGTGGCCGCCTCGTCCAGATCCAGGGGGATGCCCAGGAAGAACTGGCGCAGCAGGAAGATGTTGTAGGCGTTGGCGAAGTAGACGGGCACGATGAGCGGGGCCCAGGTGCCGACCCAGCCAATGCGGTTGAAGAAGTAGTAGGTGGGCACCAGGGTCACCGCGCCGGGCAGGATGATGGTGCCCATGACGATGGCGAAGAAGATGCTCTTGCCCCGAAACTCATAGCGGGAGAAACCGAAGGCGACGAAGGCCGAGGAGGCCACGGCGCCGACGGTGCTCAGGATGCAGTAGAACAGCGTGTTGCGCAGGAGCTTGAGGAAGTCGATGGTGGTCCACGCCTCGGGGAAGTTGCTCCACTGGATGTCCAGCTCCCAGACGCGGTCCAGCGTGCGCCAGCGCCCTTCCCATTCGATGAGCCCGGCGCCGGGATTGGCGGGGTCGACAAACGAGGCATCCTCCCGCCCTCTGCGCACCAGGGCGAGCTCTTGCATGCCGCCGTCGGGCAGGGGCACCTCGAAGACATCGTAGCCCTGCCCTTCATACGTAAAGGTTACGGGCGACGAGGGCAAGACGGGTGAGTCGGGTTGCGCCAGCTGATTGTCCGTTTTGAGGGCCGTCATCAAACCATAGCCCAGGGGCATCAGGAAGGCCAGCAAGATGATGAGTGCGCCCAGCGTACTCCCAATCGTGCCCAGCGTATTCTTCATGCGGGGCGTGAAGAAGCCCTCCGAACGGGGAGAGACCTGTGTAACCGTGCTCATCAGCTTTGCTCCGCTGCGTAGTAGACCCAGTAGCGCGAGCTGAAGAACAGCACGCCTGCCAGGACGAGTCCGACGAGGAAGATCAGCCAGGCG
>JBFGLK010000660.1:0-1973 GCA_041576195.1 Promineifilaceae bacterium (SeqCode) | reverse complement strand
TGATGTGGCGCGCCATCACCTGCGGGCAACTGTGATCGCGGGCCAGGCGTCCCTGCAAAAACACATCAAGGCGGTCACGTACCACAACCTGGAGATCCGGACCATGGAGGCGGGCCTCGAAGTCACGATCGTGTTCGACGTTTAGCGCGAGCAGGGTGGGCGCGAGGTCGCCAGAGGAGACGGACAACGATGAAGCGCAGCGACTTCGAGCGCGTGGGCGAATATGTCTACGAGGTGCCGGCAAGCTACCGGCAGGACATGCTGGTGCCGGCGCGCTTCTATGCGGACGACACGCTCCTGGAACTGGCCCTGGGCGACAAGAGCCTCGACCAGCTTGTCAACACGGCCACCTTGCCGGGCATCGTCAAATACGCCCTGGCCATGCCAGACATCCACCAGGGTTATGGCTTTCCCATCGGTGGCGTGATCGCCACCAAGCTGCCTGACGGCGTCATCTCCCCCGGCGGCGTTGGCTATGACATTAACTGCGGCGTGCGCCTGTTGGGCACCCATTTGACCCGAGAGGATGTCGCCGGCCATCTGGACGGGCTGGCCTCCGCGCTCTATGCCAACTGCCCGAGCGGCGTGGGGCAGAAGGGTCACCTGAGGTTGAGCAATGCGGAGATCGAGCGGCTGCTTGAGCAGGGCAGCGAATGGGCCCTGAAGAACGGCTATGCCACGGCCAACGACCTCGAGCGCACCGAAGAAGGTGGCCGGTTGGCCGGCGCGTCGGCGGCGAGGGTCAGCCAGCGCGCCAAGGATCGGGGGCGGGCGCAGGTCGGCACGCTGGGTGCCGGCAACCACTTTATCGAGGTCGACGTCGTCGACGCCGTCTACCATGATGCCGCCGGCCAGCGCCTCGGGCTCTTTCCCGGCCAGATCGTGGTCCAGATCCACTGCGGATCACGCGGCCTGGGTCACCAGGTGTGCACCGACTATGTGCGTCGTTTTCAGAGCAGTGTACGCGACTACCGCATCACGCTTCCTGACCGGGAGCTCGTCTGCGCCCCGCTCAGCAGCCCGGAAGGGCAGGAATACCTGGCCGCCATGAACGCCGCCGCCAACTACGCGTTCGCCAACCGCCAGGTGCTGACGCACTTCATCCGCCGGAGCTTCGAGCAGGTGCTGGCCGGGCATGTGGACAACTTCGGCATGTACCAGATCTATGACATCGCCCACAACATGGCCAAGGTCGAGCGCCACGACGTCGACGGTCAGGCGATCGAGGTCCTGGTCCATCGCAAGGGAGCCACGCGCGCCTTCGGGCCCGGCCGTCGGGAGTTGCCCGTGAGCTATCGCGACCTGGGCCAGCCCGTGCTTGTGCCCGGCTCCATGGGCACCGCCAGTTGGGTTTTGCTTGGCACCGAGGGGTCCATGGCCCAGAGCTTCGGCTCCACCTGTCACGGCGCCGGCCGGACGATGAGCCGATCCCGGGCGAAGAAGACGATCTGGGGGGCCGACTTGCGACAGGAGCTGGAGGAAGGGGGTGTGACCGTGCGGGCCGGCAGCATGGCCGGCCTGGCTGAAGAGGCCCCCGCCGCCTACAAGGACGTGGATCGTGTGGTCAACGTCGTCTCGGGCGCCGGCATCGCCAGCAAGGTCGCCCGGCTTGTTCCCGTGGCGGTCATCAAGGGCTGAGCGCGACGAGCGATGGAACTGCCCTGGCGCGGTCGTCCTGGCTGGTGGGTGGTGTTGGCGCTGGCCGTGGGCATCGCTCTGGGGGCTGCCGGTACGACCTTGGCCGGCTGGTCGCATCCCGCTCCCATCGTTGTCGAGCTGCCGCCGGAGCCGACGCCGATCGTGTGGCACGTTTACGTGACCGGCGCGGTTGCCCGGCCCGGCGTGTACCGGCTCACCCCGGGCGCCATCGCCGCCGATGCGCTGGACTCCCGGCCGGCGGGGCGCCGGTAGGGTCCGGCTCGGCTGGCGGCACATGCAGCTGATCGCCGTCGCCGAGCGAGCGGGCCAGGTTG
>JBFGLK010000659.1:0-2052 GCA_041576195.1 Promineifilaceae bacterium (SeqCode) | reverse complement strand
TCGCCGGCCTGCTGGCCGCCTGCGCCAGCCAGAGCGACCCGCCGGCGTCAGAGCCCCGGGAGTTGACCACCATTCGGCTGCCCATGGGGTTCATCGCCGACCCGCAATACGCCCCCTTCTATGTGGCCGTCGAACGCGGCTACTATGCCGATGCCGGTCTGGCCATCGAATTCGACTACAGCTTCGAGACAGACGGCATCGCTCTGGTCGGAGCCGGCGAGCTGCCCCTGGCCGTGGTCAGCGGCGAGCAGGTGCTCCTGGCGCGCGCCCAGGGGCTGCCCGTCGTCTTCGTGCTCGAGTGGTTCCAAAAGTTCCCCATCGCCGTCATCAGCAAGACGGCCGCCGGCATCGAGAGTCCTCAGGACCTCGCCGGGCGGCGCGTGGGCCTGCCTGGCTTCTTCGGCGCCAGCTATGTGGGCTACGTCGGCCTGCTCAACGCCAGTGGCCTGGCCCAGGAACAGGTAATCGCCGAGGACATCGGCTTCACCCAGGTCGAATCGCTCCTGGCCGACCGGGTCGATGCCGTCGTCGGCTACGCCAACAACGAGCCGATCCAGCTCACCGCCCGCGGCGAGGCCGTCAACGTCATCTACGTCTCCGACTACATCGACCTGGTGGCCAACGGCATCATTACCAACGAGGCGACTATCGCCGACGATCCGCGCCTCGTGGAAGGCTTCGTCCTGGCCACGCTGCGCGGACTGCAGGACACGCTGGCCGATCCGGCGGCGGCCTACGTCATCAGCAAGAAGTACGTGGACGGCCTGGACGACAGCCGGTTGCCGGTGCTCGAAGCCTCGCTCGACATGTGGCGGGCCAGCACGCTGGGGCTGACGAGCCAGGAGGCCTGGGAACAGACGCAAGCAGTGCTGTTGTCTATGGGTTTCCTGGATGCGCCCCTGACGGATCTGAAGAGCGCCTACACGAACGACTTCGTCTTGCAGGTTCAGGAGTAGACGATCGCGTGCCGGCGCGCGGCGCCGCCCAAACGACCACAATGAACCGGCCCGACCCCCTCATTCAGGTGACCGGCGTCAGTCACGCCTTCCCGGACGGCATGCTGGCCTTGCGAGACGTGGAACTAAGCGTGCCGGCAGGCGCCTTCGTCGCCCTGGTCGGCCCGTCCGGGTCCGGCAAATCGACTCTGCTCCGCCTGATCGCCGGGTTGCTCCAACCCTCCCGCGGGCAGGTGCGCGTGGCCGGTCAGCCCCCCCATCTCCTGACCGAGCCCATCGGCATCGTCTTCCAACGCGACAATCTGATGCCCTGGCGCACGGCCACCGCCAACGTCCGGCTGCCGCTCGAGCTGCAACGAGTCCCCGGCGCAGCGGCGGGCGCCGCCGTGCAGGAGGTGCTCGAGCTGGTCGGCCTCGCCGGATTCGAGCGCAGCTATCCCGGGCAACTCTCCGGCGGGATGGCGCAACGCGTCGCCCTGGCCCGGGCCCTGGTCCACCAGCCCCGCCTCCTCCTGCTGGACGAACCCTTCGGCGCGCTCGATGCCCTCACCCGGGAGCGCATGGGGCTGGAGCTCCTGCGCATCTGGCAGGCGCGCCCAGTGACGGTCTTCCTCGTCACACACAGCATCCCGGAAGCGGTCTTCCTGGCGGACGACGTGCTGGTCATGAGCCCACAGCCCGGGCACATCATCACGCATATGCCGGTGCCGCTAGGGCGGCCGCGCGATCCGGACGTGCGGGCTACTCCCACCTTCCTGGAGCTCACGCGAGCGGTGCGCGAGGCGATCGTCCTCTGACACGAGCGGTCCCGAGCTAGCGAAAGAAGGCTCCCGGCAAATACATGAGATGGGTGCGGCTGACCAGGGTGGCCGTCGCGCTCGCCGTCTGCGTCAGGCCCGAGACAAACAGAAGCCGGGCCTGGTCCTCGACGCCATAGCCGATGGTGACCGTCGCCACGACAGTCCGCGATTGGCCGGCCGCCAGCGTAAACGCCACCGGCGCGACGTTGACGCTCCAGCGGTTGCCCTGGACGACGACGGTGTACGTGTCGCTTACCGTGCCCGTGTTCGTCAGCCACAACGTATAGCGCAACGCC
>JBFGLK010000658.1:0-2074 GCA_041576195.1 Promineifilaceae bacterium (SeqCode) | reverse complement strand
TACATGGGAATGTCGGCATCCAGTTGCGTGGCGATGGTGCCGTCCGGGCGCACCTCGATGTCCGACGAGAAGAAACCGTCATCGCCGGACTGGATACCCGAGCCGAACGAGAAGTTGCCGTTAAGCAGCGGGTGGGAACTGCCCAGGGCGAAGGAGTAGCCGCCCAGATCCGCGTTGAGCGTGTGGGTCACCACCATGTTCGTTTCGTCGATCTCAAACACCTGGCCGCGGCTGTAGCAGGCGTTGGGATCAAGGAAGCAACGGGTGTTGCCGTTGTCGAAGACCGCCAGCTGGCCATCCCAGGTGTAGCGTGGGTCGTGCTGGTGGCTCTGCCACGGATAGGGATCGGGCGAGTTGATCGTGAAGTCCCCCTCCGGCCCCAGGCGCCAGAGGATGTCGCCGCTGCCGGCACCGTTCTGGTAGTCGATCTTGATGATCCAGTCCTGATGGCGCATGGAAAGCAGCAGGTTGCCGTCTGGCGTCGGCGTGATGGCGTTCGAGTGCATCCAGTCGTTGCCGATGGTATCAAGGAAGAGCGGCGGGCAACCGGGCCCCTGGCTCACGCACTCCTCGCCCAGCACGGCCGGCCGGTTGACATCCAGGTGATCGAAGCCGTTCCAGACCCAGATGACCTGGAAGTTCTCGTCCAGAATGAGGATCATGTCCGCCATGATGAGGGGGTTGTTCTGGGCCCCGGGGATCAGGCGCTCGGTGGAAGCGATGACGGCGGTGTGCCCGTTGGGCATGCGCAGCGCCTCGTGATGGACGGCGGTGAGCGGGTCATGGCCCATGACCTCGACCTGCTCGCTCAGGCGCTCCGTGCTCGTCTGGCGCACGACGTGGCCGGCGGCGTCGACTTCCCGCAAGAGCTGCCAGATGAGCGGGGGCTCGTCAATCGAGAGTAGGAAGGTGCCCTGCCCGGTGGGTCGCAGCAACCAGGGCCCGACCTCTGTGTCCCGGCCGTAATACCAGATAATGCGCCCCAGCAGGTCCGTCGCCATAGGGAACGGGTCCGCCACCAGCCCGCCGATCGTGGTGGATAGCAGGTGGACCGGCTCGAGATAGCTGGTGTCCGGGCCAGGCGGTACCGGTAGACTGAAGGTGGGGAAGATTTCGAGCGGCGCCCCGGTCAGAAAGAAGCGCAGCGGGCCGTAGGCGACCGGGTTGCCGGCCCCGTCCTGAATCTCGTGCACCATGACGTAACCGGTGAGGGCGCGCATCCCCATGACGTAGAAGTTCATGGAGCGGCCCGTCCGGCACGGCTTGAGCTGCGTCGCGCTGACGCCGCTGCCCACGAGCGGTTTGAACAAGACCCGCATCCTCTGTCCGGCCGGGCAGGCCGGCGCGCTGTAGAGCGCGACGAGCGGGTTCTCGGTCGTCGTCAAGACCGGTTGGGTGGTGGCCCTCGCCGTGATCTGGAACAGGCGGGCCACGGTCGTCACGCTGCCGTTGTTGAGATCGCGCACCGAGGCCTGCACAATATAGAGATCTTCCTCGATGGGCACCCATTCGAGCACGTTGGCCGCGTCAAAGTCATAGACGACGCGCTGCACGCCGCCAACGCGACCGACGGTGAGCCGATAGTCGACCGGACCGGGGGCGTCCGTCGTCACCGTCCAGTTGATCGGCGTGCCGGCAGGCTGGCCTGACGGCAAATCCGCGGTCAGCACCACGGTGACCGCCTCCGGCCCGGCGGCGTGGCCCAGAGACGTGGTCAGGCCCAGCAGCAAGCTTGCGGCCAGGAGAATCCAGAGCTTCCTCATGTCGACCTCCTGAGACTAGGGATTAAACCCAATGACTCCATACCCCGAGAGTGGGGCGGGTTCAGCTGTGTATGCGGCACGGAGAGAGTTGAGCACAGGCTGAATCCTAGTGTACGCGAGGACGATCGCGGCGCCAAATGCTGGCTACTATCCGGTCCGACTGCTGCCGCCTGACGCGACGGGCACCGATTCGGTACCTGTGTCTATAGACGCCGGCCGGAGCGCCGTCTATCCTGGGGAGAGATCGACGGCGCCCTGACCATCGCGCGTTTCGCGGGCGTCAGCCCGGTCCCGGCCTCCTGCGCCAGGGC
>JBFGLK010000657.1:0-2077 GCA_041576195.1 Promineifilaceae bacterium (SeqCode) | reverse complement strand
GGCCACCGCACTCGTGCGAAAGCCGGCGGTTCTCGTTCTGGACGAGCCAACCAGCCAGCTTGATCCATTGGCCGCGGAAACGCTCATGGCGTGGCTGGCCTCGCTGCGGCGCGACTGGGAGCTGACCGTCATCGTCGCGGAGCATCGTCTTGACCGCGTGCTACCCTACGCGGATCGATTGATCCTGTTGGCGGGCGGGCGGGTGATCGCCAGTGGACCGGCCGCGACCGTAGCGGCCCGGCTCGAGCCGGCGCCGCCGCTGGTGGCCGTGGGCCGGGCGCTGGGCTGGTCGCCGCTGCCGCTGTCGCTGGCCGCCGCCGAGCCCTTTGCCCGCGCGATCGACGGGGCCGTGGCCCTCGGGGCGAAAGCCCAGCCCGACGATGTCCGGGCCGAGGCGCGGCCGGGGGTGCTGGACATTCGCGGGTTGCGGGTGCGACGCGGGCGGCAGCCGGTGCTCGACGGGGTGGACCTGAGCGTGGAGCCCGGCGAGGTGCTGGCCCTGCTCGGGCGCAACGGTTCTGGGAAGACCACGTTGCTCCAGGCCGTCGTCGGCTTGCTGCCGGCCGAGGCAGGGGACTGCCGGCTTGACGGTGCGAGCCTGGCGGGCCAGTCGGTGGCCGCGCGCTGCCGTCAGATCGCCTACTTACCGCAGAACCCGGACGACCTGCTGTTCGCCAGCAGCGTCCGCGAGGAACTTGACATAACACTGAGTAACCATGGACTGACGCCCGCCGATGTGGCTCCTGGACCAGACGAGCTGCTGGCCTGGTTGGGCCTCGCCGAGACGGCGGGCGACTACCCGCGCGACCTGTCGGTCGGCCAGCGGCAACGCGTCGCCTTCGCCGCCGTTGCCGTGACTGGGCCACGCCTATTGCTCCTGGATGAGCCCACCCGGGGCCTCGATGGTCCGGCCAAATCGGCCCTTCTGGCCGGTTGCCGCCGCTGGCTGGCAGAGGGCGCCGGGCTCCTGCTGGCCACGCATGACGTGGAGCTGGTGGCCGCGCTGGCCGACCGTGTCGCCATCCTGGAACATGGGCGAATAAGCCGGTGTGGCCACCCGGGGGCGGTCCTGCCGGATCACCCGCACTTCGCACCGCAGATCGCCCGCCTGTTTCCGCGGGCCGGCTGGCTGATCGCCGCCGACGTCACCGCGGCGCTTGGCCCTGACGGCCGTGCCGGCAACCGCCTGACCACCGCCATGGAAGGTGAACGATGCCCAAACTGACCCGTATTTACACGCGCACTGGCGATGAAGGGCTGACCGCGCTCGGAAGCCGGCGCCGCGTGCCAAAGGACGATCTGCGCGTCGCCGCCTACGGCACCGTCGATGAGCTCAACTCCAGCCTGGGTCTCGCCGTCGCCCTGGGCGTCTCCCCCAGGACGGGCGCCACGCTGGCGACGATTCAGAACGAGTTGTTTCACCTCGGCTCGGACCTTTGCTTCCCAGAGGAGGACAAGAAGGCGGCAAGCCTGCCGCAGATCGAGCCGCGCCATGTCGAGGCACTTGAGCGCGCCATGGACGAGCTGAACGAGAGCCTGGGTCCGCTGCAGAACTTCATTCTTCCCGGGGGCTCAGCGGGCGCGGCTCAGCTCCACGTCGCGCGCACCGTCTGTCGCCGGGCCGAGCGGGCAGTCGTGTCCCTGGCCAGGGAAGAGGGGATCGGCGCCCACGTCTTGCCCTATCTCAACCGCCTATCCGACGCGCTCTTCGTCATGGCCCGGTTCGAAAACCAGCAGGCCGGTATCGAGGACACGCTCTGGAACTCACGTCTGTGATGAACGATTGGCGGAGGTGGATTACAATGGGGCCAAATGTTGTTCTGGAGTAAGAGATGGATATTGTCATCATCGGCATCGCCGCGCTCGTCCTCTGGCTGGTCAGTCTGGTCCTGTATTTCCGTTCCTCCCGGCAGCAGGCAGACATACATCGCGAGATCGAGGCCCTCAACGAGCGGCTGGATGCCAGCGACGGCGAGTGACCTATGCCCAGACTCCTGACCCTCGTCTTGCTGGCGCTCGCGCTGACTACCGGCTGTCTGGCAGCCGGCGGCGAGGACCCGTGCGCCGGCGGGGGGGT
>JBFGLK010000656.1:0-2080 GCA_041576195.1 Promineifilaceae bacterium (SeqCode) | reverse complement strand
CCGGCGGATGGTCGCCCACAACGGCGGCATCCTTGGCTTCTCGAGCAGCTACCTGCGCTTCGTCGACGATCGGGTCAGCGTGGTCCTCCTCACCAACGCCGGCCACCTGGCCGAGCCCTACGTCCTGGCAGAGCAACTGGCGACACTCTGCCTGGAGGCGCCGGCGCCGGCCGGCAGCTGACGCCCATGATCTCTGTCGTCGTGCCCGCGCACAACGCCGCCGCCACCCTGGATGACTGCCTGGTGGCCCTGGAGCGTCAGACGGTACCCCGCGACGGCTACGAGATCATCGTGGTCGACGACGGCTCCACTGATGAGACGGCGGTCGTCGCCGAGCGCCACGATGTGTGCCTGATCCGCCAGGCGCATGGCTGGACGGCAGCGGCGCGCAATGCCGGCATCCGCGCGGCCAGCGGCGAGATCGTCTGCTTCACCGACGCCGACTGTGCCCCGGCCCCCGATTGGCTGGCGCGCCTCCAGGCCATCTTCGCCGATCCGGCGATCGCCGGCGGGAAAGGGATCTATGCCACGCGCCAGCGGGCGCTGCCGGCACGCTTCGTTCAGCTCGAATACGAGGACAAATACGACCGCCTGCGCCCGCAGGAGACGATTGACTTCGTCGACACCTACTCGGCCGCCTATCGGCGCGACGTGCTGCTGGCCAACGATGGGTTCGACGAGCGCTTCCGCTTCGTCGAAGATCAGGAGCTGTCGTTCCGCCTCGCGGCGCGTGGCTATCGCATGGTCTTCGCGCCAGATGCCGTGGTATATCACCGGCACGCGGATACGCTCTGGCGCTACGCCCGCAAGAAGTTCGTCATTGGCTTCTGGAAGGCCCAGGTCGTCCGCCGTTTCCCGGAGCGGGGCGTGCGCGACTCGCACACGCCTCAGGTCATGAAGCTGCAAATGCTGCTCATGGCGCTCACGCTGCTGGCCATCGCCGGCCTCATCCTGACGCGATGGGCCGCCCTGGCCCTGGGGCTGTCCGCGGGCCTGTTCTTGCTCACAACGGTGCCGTTTATCGTCAAGGCCTGGCCCAAGGATCGCGGCGTGGCGCTCGGCGCCCCGTTCCTTTTGGCGGTGCGTGCCACGGCGCTCGGCCTCGGCTATGGCTGGGGCCTGCTGCGGCCCCAACCTCTGAGCGGAGTCAGCACCATCACCGGCGCGCAGTTTCTCGCGAAGCGGGCGATAGACCTCTTTGGGAGCCTCGTGGGCCTGGTCGGTTTTGTCTTCCTGGCACCGATCATCGCCCTGGCCATCAAGCTGACCTCCCCGGGCCCCGTCTTCTTTCGCCAGATCCGAATCGGCCAGGGAGGCAAGCCGTTCACCATCTACAAATTCCGCTCGATGCGCGAAGGCGCCGAAGCGGACCTCGATCGACTGGTCGACCTGGGCAAGCTGGAGCAACCGGCGTTCAAGCTCCAAAACGATCCCCGTGTCACCCCCGTCGGGCGCATTTTGCGCCGCTGGAGCCTGGATGAGCTGCCCCAGTTCTGGAACGTGCTGCGAGGCGAGATGAGCCTGATCGGCCCGCGTCCCGAAGAGGCGCGCGTCGTGGCCCGCTACAGCGACTGGCACCGGCGCCGCCTGGCCGTCAAGCCGGGCATCAGCGGGCCGATGCAGGTCAACGGGCGCGGCGATCTGCCGCTGGACGAGAGGGTCCGCCTCGAGCTCGAATACATCGAGCACTACTCTGTCTGGCGCGACGTCCTCTATCTGCTGCGCACGATTCCGGCCGTCCTTGGCGGGCGAGGCGCCCGCTAGGCAGGACGCCCGACCGGCGGCTCGCCCTCCCTGTCTCGTGATACCGAGCGCCAACCGGCCGGGCAACGCCTCCGTCGCCTTCCTGCTGACCGCGGGCGCCGCCCTGGCCGTCTACGGCCTGACCCTGGCCCCGGACTTGACATGGGCCCATCATGGCGGCGACGGCGGCGAGCTGATCACGGCAGCGATGACCCTGGGCGTTCCCCATCCGCCCGGCTATCCCACCTATGTCGTCGTCGGCCGCCTGGTAGGTCTTCTTCCCCTGGAGCCGGTGGCCGTTCGTTTCCACCTGCTCAGCGCGGTCGCCGCCGCGCTG
>JBFGLK010000655.1:0-2106 GCA_041576195.1 Promineifilaceae bacterium (SeqCode) | reverse complement strand
TGAGATCGCAATTGTGCGGATTGGGCTCGATGGCGATGACCCGGCCCGCCGGCCCGACGAGAGCGGCGCCCAGGAGCGCGAAGTAGCCGATGTTAGCGCCGACGTCAAGAAAGGTGTCGCCGGGCCGCAGCAGGCCGGTGAGGGCGCTGGTGACGTGGGGCTCGTAGGTCCGGTCGCGGGCGATGGCCGCGCCGATGAAGTAGTCGTTCAGGCGCACGTAGAGGCGGAAGCGGTCGAGCTCCACGAGGACGGGCCGTGCCGCCTCCTCTTGTAGGCGGCGGAATTCGGGGCCGCTGAGGAAGCCGTCCACCATCATCTGGATGGTGATGTGATGGTTCTCGACCAGATCGCGCCAGGCGGCCCACCCTTCGGGGTCTGGCTCGCGTCGCAGAAAGAGGCGATAACAGGCCCGCAGGTCGTCCAGCGTGGCCCGGGTAAAGGGCTCCTCTTGCTTGCGGGACAGACTGCGTTGAAGTCGCTCGATCAGCGGCATGGGTACACTCCCAGGACTATCAGGCTAGATGGCCAGGCCGGCCGAGCCCATCGCCTCAAACCAGGCGCGGCGGACCTCATCGGACAGAAAAACGCGGGCGCGCTCGTGGCCGCGGACGATCAAGCGGGCGCGCCAGGCGTCGTCGGCCAGGAGCAGGTCAATCAGCTCCGCCAGAGCCGGGTAATGCTTATGGCGGAAGACGACGCCGGCACCGCCTACGGTTGCCGGCACGGCGCCGGCGGCATAGGCCAGGACCGGCAGGCCCAGGTGCATGCTCTCAATCAGGGGCATGCCAAAGCCTTCGTGCTCACTCATCGACACGAAAAGGTCCGCGCCGCGATAGCAGGCGATCAGCTCTGCCTGGCGTACCTTGCCGGTCAGGAGGAGGGCGTCGGCCAGGCCCAGATCGCCCGCCGCGCGCTGCAAGAAGCGGTCGTAGCCGACCTCCCAGGGGTCCCCGACGAGGGCCAGCCGGGCATCCGGGCGCAGCCGGCGCAGATAGGCCAGGAGCCGCACGAGGTCTTCCTGGCGTTTGTTGGGCGCCAGCCGACCGACGAACAGGAGCCACGGCCCGGCCCCGGCGGCGAAGCGGGCGGAGAGGGCCGGGTCCGGCGCCAGGGCAAAGCGCCCGGGATCGAGCGGTAGCGGCACGACGCGCACGGACGCGAAGCCGGCCTCCAGCAGCTCCGTCGCGTTGTAGTCGGAGACGGCGACCGCCAACCGCGCCCGCGGCCGCAACAGCGCCAGCTGCTCCCGGCCCTGGCGGGCCCGCTCGGCCCAGGCCGGATCGACGCCGACGAAGAACGCCGACGGGGTGATGTTGTGGTAGACGAGGATCAGCTCGACGGGTAGCGCTGCGACGCGGGCGACGGCCGGGTCCCCCACGCTATGGTGGAAGATGACCGCGCGCTGCGGGCGCCCAGGTCGGTAGGACGCCAGCGGCCGGATCCGATCGGCGATGGCCGGGTGGATGTGGGCCGCGTAGATCTCCGAGGGGATGCCGGTATGGCGCAGCCAGCGCTGGATGGTCAGCGCGTGGTCGGTGATGGCATCGCCCACGGTGGCGCCCACCAGGATCTGGTGTAAGGGGATCACATCAGCGTCCAAATGTCCTTCCAGGGGAGCCCGAACCAGGCCGCTCAGAGCGGCTCATCGTCGGAGGTTGTCTCCGCCGGCGCGGCCGCGTCGAGCGCTTGCAGCCGCGCCTCCAGCCGCTCGAGGGCCGCCCGCTGGCGGGCCTGGTCGCGGGCCACCGCCGCCAGAGCGACGATGATCTGCCGCTGGACCTGGCTGGCGCGCGCCGCCTGCCGATTGACATAAAACAAGACGAGCTGGTGCGCCGCCCCCCGCACCCGGCGCCAGATGGGGCCCAGCAGGGGCAGGGCAGTGGCCGGCGACGGGGCCAGCACCGGCCCGGTCTCCTGCGCGTCAAGCAGCGCGCCGGCGCGGACCAGCGCTTCCGCCACGGCGGGATCCAGCCCATCTAGCGTCGCGTCGCCGGCGAAGTCGGCCAGCTGAGGCCGGTCCGCCTCCCACTGGGCTGGCCGGCCCGCCAGCCGCTCCCGCAGGCGCGCGGCCAGCGCCGCGGCCAGGACCGGGTCGTCCAGCTCGAG
>JBFGLK010000654.1:0-2113 GCA_041576195.1 Promineifilaceae bacterium (SeqCode) | reverse complement strand
TGGGGGGGCGGGGTAAGGGGCTCCCCACCGGCCTCCTCCTGACGACAGGCTACCAGCAGGAGGAGCAAGGACAGCGCCAGGACGGCGCACAGGCGTCGCATGGCGTCGAAGTATAGTCGGGATGGGGCGGATTGCCTAACGTGCCGGCACGGTTACGATGGCCGATCCAAGGCCGATCCAGCAAAAAAGGCACCGGCCAGCGCCGGTGCCCGCGGTTTCTCGTCGTCGTGGCGGGTGCCGCCTAGCCGCCGAAAAGGCCACCGACGCCCTTGAGCAGGTCTCCGGCGCTCCCGCCGCCATTGATGACGTTGTCGATCTGGCCGGCAATGGGTGCCGGCAGGCGCTCCTTGAGTACGCCGATCACGGTCTCGACGGCCGACTGGGCCTGGGCCCGCGGCAGGCCGGTCCTTTCGGATACCAGAGTGACGATCTCGTCCATTGTAACCCCTTGTCATGCTGGGCGGTCCGGCCGGGCAGTTCTGGCGCGGTCCCGCGCGATGTCTACCCGACCAGCATACCCCGCCGACCTTCAGGATTCGGTTAAGGCCATGGTGCTTACCGTCAGAAGCGCAGGATGGCGCCGATGCGGCCGGCCGCCTCCAGTTCCGGGTTGCCCGCGATTACCTCCACGTGACCGCCCTGGCTGAGCGTCAGCTTGATGGCTGACTCCACGATGTCCTCGACGGCCACCAGCTCCTCGCTGGCCGCCTCCGGGGCGTGTCCGTTGAACGCGAAGAGGAAGCCGGTGCTCTGGCCGACGTAGCCCGGCACGCGGTAGCCGTCGCTGAGGACGAGCGTCTGCACGCGCCCTTCGCCGAGGGCCTTCAGCGTGTCGGCCAGGCCGAGCACGGCATTGCCTTCTCGTTTGCTGGTGGCGAAGGTAATCAGGCGATCGACGAGTTGTTCTTCGCGGCGCGCGTTGGCCTCCTGGAGCAGTTCCAGGGCCCGGGCGCGCACCTCGTGCTCGCCGCTGCCCATGTCGATGGCGAACGTGCCGGCAAGGCAGCTCTGCAACCGGCGCGATAGCTGGTCCTGGAACTGGCTGGCCGTTTCACTGGTGCCGCCCAGGAACAGGCGCCGGATCTCTTTGTTGTCAAAGAAGCGGGCAGCCGCCGCGGCCGCCTGGCGCAGGTTGCGCTGGACGATCGCTTCCTCTCGCTGGTTATTGCCCTGGCCCCCGCGCATGCCGGTCGCCGACGAGCCGCCGCCGCGCTTGAGTTTACGCACCTCTTCGCCCATGAAGCCGTCGCTGCTCAGCAGCTCGCCAAGGTCGTACTCGAAGAACCGGGCGCCCACGCGGTCGATGAGGATGACGCCATAGTGGGCGTAGTAGTCAAGGAAGTGGGTCAACGGCTTGACATAAGGTCGGGCACCCAGCCGCACGCGGTTGCGAAACGCGACGTTGACGGGATGCGCCACGAAAAAGGAGAGCGGGGCGCAGCTGAAGAGGGCCAGGCCCGGAGTCGTCCAGTCGTACTCGGAGTTGAGATACCGCTCGACGGCCTCCGCATCGTCGCGGAAATCGGGGCCGATCTCTTTCATGAAGCCTCGCGCCTGAAGACGGACGCCGTCGATGCTTTCCCGCGTCAGATCGGTGTCCAGATAGAGGCTCACGACCTGGTGGTCGCCTCCCTCAAAGGACAGTAGCGCTTGCAGCTGCTCTTGGTTGAACATACCTGCCTCCTAGTCAACCGGGTGATCGGGTGAACGTCTCGACCGTTTCGGCTGGCGGGCCGGGGCACGGCCTCCTGTCGCGCCGGCCTGTGCCATGATGGCTCAATTGCTCGCCATGTCCGGCGGTCCGCCCGGGGGCACACGCCGGCCACTATCGTCGCTCAGGGTCTTTCGCCCAGCGTGAGGGGCAGCACCAGCGATTCGCCGTCGCGTAGCACGGTGAGGCTGATGGTCTGCCCAACCTCTGTCTCGAAGACCAGGTAACTCAGAAGATCATTGAACTCGATGACGGGCTCATCGTCGACCGCGATGATCAGGTCGCCCCCCGGACCCTGGCGGCCGATAAGGCCGGCCAGGTCGGCCGGGCTGTCCGGACGCACGCCCGTGACGTAGGCGCCGGTGCTTTGCGGCAGCCCCAGCTCTTCGACCAGGCCCAGCG
>JBFGLK010000653.1:0-2116 GCA_041576195.1 Promineifilaceae bacterium (SeqCode) | reverse complement strand
GCAGGGACGCCTGGCCCGCGATCACAGTTGCCCGCAGGTGATGGCGCGCCACATCATGGAAGTCGACGCGCGTCACCACACGTCCTTCCGACTCGGCCAGATAAGCCAGCTCAGTCAGCCAGTCCACGAGCAGCGTCTCGCTGTCAGGAGCATCTACCGCGATTTCTACGGGCGCCGGCGCATCGACGGCAGGCGGACCCTCCCCGCCGACGAGGAGGCTGGCCATGCCCAGGGCCGCGTTTCGAAGCAGGGACTCCCAGTCCCGGCCCCGGACGCGCAGCGCCCAGTCGGCGGTGTGTTCGACCACCTCCCAGGGCGGCCCCGCCACTGCACCGTCGCTCATCGATCGCCCCCACTCGGCAAAGCGTGCCTCATGATCGCATTGTAACATGGCCCCTGGGCCGTCTCAAGACAGGATCGGCTCGCCCAGGGCGGCATTTGTCGTGTTTTCTGCCCGGCAGCCGCCAGGCGACGTGTGGCCATTTGGCTACTCCCAAGGTATCTTTGACGGGCCCGAGGCTTGAGTGACAGTCCATCGGGCCGCAAGGAGTCTATATGAGCGACGATAACAGCACGGCGGGCGCCGCGAGCCAGAAACGGATCACGATCGATATCCCCAAAGACCTGGACGCCATCTACGCCAACGTGGCGTTCATCAGCCATACACCGGCCGAGCTCGTCCTTGACTTTGCCCAGGTTCTGCCGCGCACGCCGCGCGGCAAGGTACAGGCCCGGGTCATCATGTCCCCGATGCACGCCAAGCTTCTTCACCGGGCATTGGGGCAGAACCTGGCCAACTTCGAGCGGCAGTTCGGCGAGATTCGCTTTCCACGCAACCTGGCCGACGAGCTGTTCAGCCTGGCCCCGCCCGCCGACGACGGAGACGATTCGTGATGGACAACCTGGAAGATGTGGCTGACGAACTGCGGGCAAACATGGAGTCGCTCTCGGCGACGCGCGATCGCGCCTATGAGCGTTCGCGGGCGCTAACGAGCCTGTGCGCGCGGGCGATTCGCGCCGTGCACCGGGAGGAGTGGGTCCAGGCGGAGCGCCTGATCGGCGAAGCCCGGCTGGCTGCCGGCACGCTCGTAGACGACCTGCAGCCCTTCCCTGTGCTCTACTACGCTGGCTACACGCAGGATGCCCTGAAGGAGTACGCCGAGGCCCAGCTCACCCTGGCCCTCGTGCGCGACCACCCACTGCCCTCCCCCTCCGATCTGGCGATCGAAGACGCGACCTGGCTCAACGGCCTGGCCGAAGCGGCCACCGAGCTCCGACGCCGCATCCTCGACATCATCCGCCTCGGCCACAGCGCTGAGGCCGAGCGCTTGCTGGACCACATGGACGCCATCTACAGCGTCCTCGTCACCTTCGACTTTAGCGATGGCGTCACGGGCGGCCTTCGCCGGCGGACCGACCTGGTGCGCGGTGTCCTGGAGCGAACGCGGGGCGATATGACCACCAGCTTCCGCCAGGCCGCCCTCGAGCAGGCGCTCGAAGCTCTGGAGGCACGACTCACTCGGGCAACCGGGGGCTCCGAGCGTTAAGCGATCAAAGACGCGACCGCCGCCCAGACATCAACATGGCCACGCCCAACCCGGCCAGCACGCCCACCACGAACCAGATCGGGATGCGCGCCAGCACCCAGGCGACCTCGGCCGGCGTGAACTCCGGCCCATGGGCGTGCAAACCGGTCTTGACGGCCATCAGGATCAGGGCAACCAGGCCGGTGCCGGCACCGATAATAGCGCCCAGTAGCGCGCCCACGCCGTAACGCTGAGCCCGGCCCGCCGCCGGCCGATGCAGGCGGTCCCCAAGATGCGCCGCGCTGAGGAGGGCGATGCCGGCAGCCAGGACCACCGCCTGCCAGAGTCGCCCCTCAAGGCCAACCCAGACGACCGCGTAGACGCCCAGCAGCAACGTGGCCGCCCGGCGCGCCCAGGTCCAGGTCATCAACCGTCGCACCCTCGGGTGCGGGAATCGTTCATACCGAGATTATAGGAAATGCACCGCAGACTGCGAGAGACCTACGAGCCCGCGACCTGGCGGCTGGTCAACTCCGGCGCCGTCGACGGCCCCGGCAACATGGCCGTCGACGAAGCGCTGCTCGAATCCG
>JBFGLK010000652.1:0-2130 GCA_041576195.1 Promineifilaceae bacterium (SeqCode) | reverse complement strand
TGGGCGCGGCCAGCGGTGGCCACCAATCCGCGGTTGACGGAGATCGTTAGCTCAGGGCTGGTGGGCCTGCCGGGCGGGGCCTGGGGGGACGTAACGCACTTGATCGCGCGGCTGCGTGCCGGAGACTACGACACCGCCTTCATTCCGTCGCGATCCAGCCTGCTGGCCTATGTCGCCTGGCGTGCGGGCATCGACCAGAGGGTCGGCCTGAATGTGGGCTGGCGCGGCTTCGCGCACAGCGTGCGCGTGGCGCCGCCGCCGGGCCGGCACGAGGCCGAGCTCTATCTGGAGTTGGCCCGCCGTCTCAACATCGACGGCCGTGCGCGCATGGAGTTCTATCCGCGTGATGTCGACCGGGCAGCGGTCTCCGCCCGGATCGTGGCTGAGGCCGACTGGCTTGGAGATCGGCCCTTGGCGATCCTCCATCCGGGCGGCGGCCGCAATCCGGTACGCCTCCGGCTCGACAAGCGTTGGCCCGCGGAACGCTTCGCCCTCTTGGGCAACTACCTGGTCCGGCACCACCGAGCGGTCGTCCTGCTCGTCGGCGATGCAAGCGATCGCGAGGAGACGCAGGCCGTGGTCGGCATGATGACGGAGAACGCCATCGACCTGACGGGAACGTTCAATCTGGGGGAGATGGCCGCCCTGTGCGAAATCGCCGACTTCTTTGCCGGCAATGATGCCGGGCCGACTCATGTGGCGGCCGCCGTGGGCTGCCCGACGCTGGCCATCTTCGGCCCAACCGACGCCGCGGTGTCCAGCCCCTATGTCGACGCGGATCGCCTGTTTGTGTTGGCGGCGCCGGCCGCCGACGGCGCCTTCACCTGGAGTCGCGGCCCTAGCTACGAGGAGGCGGTCGTGGCTGCCGACATCCTTCTGGCCGCGCGCGATCGCCCCTGACCGAGACGGTCAAACGGGCCGCGTGTCGAATTGTGCCTCAAGCAGCGGCAGGTTCACGCTCTCGATCCGGCAAAGCAGGCGGTCATTCAGTGCCACGTTCTCGCGCAGGTAGGCACTGAACTCCCAGGCCAGGTCCGGGATCAGGATCGAGCTGCGCGCCCCGTTCTGGTCGACGACGATGCCCTCTCCTTGCCACTCGGGTTGCTGCCGGAGATAGACGAGCGTCCAGTGAGCGTTCGAGAGGCGCTCGGTGGCGCGTAGCGCGCCGGTGACCGCCTCCGCGGCGCCGACGCGGGCCACGACCGCCGAGCGGTCGAGCAGCGGTTGCCCCAGCGTCCAGGCCCGGAGCTGCTGGTGGGCCACCAGATCGAGATAGCGCCGGAGCGGGCTGGTGGCCTGGACGTAGGCGGGCAGGCCCATCCCGGCGTGAGGACCGGGCTCGCCGGTTCGTTGACTGCGGCGCAGGCGTTTGCGTCGGGCGAGCATGCCGGCCAAACCGTCCGGCACGTCCAGGTCAGCCGGGGCGTCCTGCACGCTGTAGGCGATGGGGATGTTGTGGGCCTGGGCGAAGGCGGCCACCGCCTGCCCGGCGATCAGCATCGCTTCCTGGACGAGAAGGCGGGACCGCAATGCCGGCAGCGGCGTCAGCGTCACCTCGCCGTCCTCGACGCGCACCTTGACTTCCGGTAGGTCGATTTCGATGGCGCCACGGGCCAGGCGCAGGCGTTGATGGCGCTCTGCAATGGCGAGCAGGCTGGCCAGCAGTAGCTCGTTGAGCCGCGCTTCGGCTTCGTCGTAGGTCAGTCGCGTGACCCGCACCCACGATGGGTGAACCGCCAGATCGGCAGGCTCCCCGCTGTCGTCCAGGGTGATGGCGAACGATAGCGCCGGCGAGATCTCCTGGCGGCCGAGCGCGAGCCGGTCGGTAGCTGCCTCGGGCAACATGTGGACGGTGCCTTCCGGCAGGTAGAGGTTGGATGCCCGGGCGCGAGCCTCGAGGTCCGCCTCGCCGTCTGGCGAGACGAGGGCGGCCACGTCGGCCACGTGGACCCAGAGCCGGTCCCCCTCCAGGCTCAGCGCGTCGTCGGCGTCGGTGCTGCCGGCATCGTCGATCGCCAGTGCGACGAGGTGAGTCAGGTCGAGGCGGGCGTCGTCTGGCAGGGGCCGAAGTGAAGCCATGGGCGGGGCGAGCGCCAGACCCAAGCGGTCGGGATAGGGATTCATCGTCTC
>JBFGLK010000651.1:0-2131 GCA_041576195.1 Promineifilaceae bacterium (SeqCode) | reverse complement strand
GAGCCGGGTCTACGTCATCACCCATCACCGCCTCAACCAGGCCCGGGGTCGACTGTATGCCCTGGAGCTGGAAGAGTCACGGCAGGGTGGCCGGCCCGCGGCCACCCTGAGCGTCGCCTGGTTTCTGGAGGTCGGCGGCCCCGCCGGCGCCAGCCCGTTGCTCGTCGGACCGGACCTGATCTTCGCCGACGGCGACCGGCTGACCCCAACCGCCGACTATGGCCCGCACGTCCTGGCCCTGCGCGACCGGGGCACGTTCGGCGAGCTGATCTGGGTCAAGGACATGCCGGGCGAGGTCGAGGCCTCCTACGCCCTCGATCCTCGCGGCGGTTTCTGGGCCTTCAGCATCGGCTATCCCCCGAACAATAAGATGCTCAGCCGCTTCCGTCTGAGCGATACAAATGGGGACGGCGTTGGCGAGATCGTGCAGCAGCTCGACGTGGATGCCCTCGTCGGCGAGCAGGGCGTCCACCTGCCGACGTCGGCGCTGAGCGTGCTGGGCACGCCATTCGACCCAGTCCTGGTCTTCGGGGCTACGGCGTTTCTCACCGGCGGCGCCCTGATGTCGACCTACGTGGTCGCGCTGGACTTGAGCACACAGACCCTGCGCTGGAAGGTGCAACTGCCGGCCAACACCGTGGCCGCCGGCCAGTTCCCCGTCATGATCGGCCCGCAAGGCCCGCGCATCATCTTCACCAACAAGACGGAAGGGACCTGGGTCATCGGCGCCCCGTGAGGCGCCCGGCGCCAGGAGACGTCGCGCTGTCGCGTCGTCCAGCGTCGCCGAAAAGCACCGCCTGGCGGCCGACGTGTCGTGGGCGAAGGTTGCGCCGGCGGACACCAAGAAAAGAGCCGCTGCTTGCACCGCGTGCCGTCCGGTTGCGGGGACTGTCGGCGCCGCCGGGGCGGGGTCGTCTCCGGTTGACATGGTTTGTGACATTAGTTACAATCCCGGCGTTTGCCAGGCCCAACTCGCTTAACACATTCGGCCGGCGCGGCCAGGGACTGGCGGCTCGCCAAGCCGCCGACGATGGACCACTCGTGGCCCGACCACCGCGCCACGGCGATCTGTCCGCCGCCACCGGGTGACGGCGTTTTTTATGCCCCACCACACGATCCCGAACAGATGGAACCCTGTTTGGCGCTCCGGCTCGGCCGGCGGCCGTCACCTGCGATGACGACTTGACCTGTCGTCCGCCTGCGGGCAGCGTCGATCATCGTCGGAACCGGGCGGCTCGCCGTGATCGCCCGGCCCTTCCATCCCAGCGCACTCGGAGGACCCGATATGGACTCGATGACGGTATTCAGCAACATCCTGGCCCAGGCGGCTGAACGCCCCCCACTCCCCTGGGCATGGTGGCTGGCCCCGATCGGCGCCATCGTCGCCCTGGTCTTCGCTCGCGCCTTCTATCGCTCGGTAGTCGAGCGCAGTGAGGGCAACAAGGAGATGATCGAGATCGCCGCTGCCGTGCGCGAGGGGGCGATGGCCTATCTGCGCCAGCAGTATCGCGTCGTCGCCCTGGCCTTCGGAGTCCTTTTCGTCATCTTCGTCATCCTGGCCTTCATTGGCGTCCAGAACCCGATTATCCCCGTGGCGTTCCTTACGGGCGGCTTCTTCTCGGCCCTCTGCGGCTACTTCGGCATGCGCACGGCCACGATGGCCTCCGCTCGTACCGCCCAGGCGGCCAGCCAGAGCTTGAATGATGGCCTGCAGGTGGCGCTGCGCGCCGGCGCCGTCATGGGTCTGGTCGTGGTGGGCTTTGCCCTGCTCGACATCGCCCTCTGGTTCCTGGTGCTCTACTACGCCTTTCCCGCGATCTTCCCCGACAGCATCGTCAGCGGGGCCAACCCGCTGCCCCAGATCACGGCGACCATGCTTAGCTTCGGCATGGGCGCCTCGACCCAGGCGCTGTTTGCCCGTGTTGGCGGCGGCATCTACACCAAGGCCGCCGACGTGGGTGCGGACCTGGTGGGCAAGGTCGAGGCCGGCATTCCCGAGGACGACCCGCGCAACCCGGCTACCATTGCCGATAACGTTGGCGACAACGTGGGCGACGTTGCCGGCATGGGCGCTGACCTGTATGAGTCGTATGCCGGCTCGATTCTGGCGACGTCCGCGCTGGGAGTCGCG
>JBFGLK010000650.1:0-2149 GCA_041576195.1 Promineifilaceae bacterium (SeqCode) | reverse complement strand
GTTGTCGGCGCCGCCATGGCTCTGGCCAGGGGCAGCCGGCGCACGGCGCGCAGGCCGTTGAGCAGGATGGCGTTGGCCCGTTCCTGCACTCGGCCCGTGATCTCCGTGCCGGCAGGGCCGCCGTCCGGCGGGTTGTACTTGAAGCCGCCGTCGTCGGGCGGGTTGTGCGACGGGGTGATCACCACGCCGTCGGCCAGCCCGTTGCGCCGGCCTCGATTATGGCTGAGGATGGCGTGGGAGATGACCGGCGTGGGGGCGAAGCCGCCATCGGCCTGGACGCGCAGCTCGACCCCGTTGGCGGCGAAGACCTCGATGGCCGTCGCCTGAGCCGGCTCGGAGAGGGCGTGGGTGTCCTTGCCGAGAAAGAGCGGGCCGTCGATGCCGGCAGCGGCGCGATACTCGCAGATCGCCTGGGCGACCGCCAGGATATGATCTTCGTTAAACGTGCCGGTCAGCGAGCTGCCACGATGGCCCGACGTGCCGAATGAGACGCGCTCGCCCGGCGCGTGGGGATCGGGGTGGTTGGTGTAGTACGCCGTAACCAGACGGGGGACGTCGATCAATAAGTCGCGCGGGGCGGGCTTGCCCGCCAGCGGGTGCAGGGCCATGAACGAATGCTCCTGTGCCAAGCCATGTCAACCGGCAATCAACCGATGATACGGCGTAGCGGGCATTCGTTCAAGGCCCCGTCCGTCAGTCTACGACCAGGGGCGTGCTGGCCGAGCGGCCCCAGGTGGCCAGGTCGTACATCGCCGAGACCTCCGTGGGCATGGCCATGAAGGTGCCGGCATGCGTGGCGCGGGCGTAGTAGGTGAGAACGGTTCGGCCCGCGTTCATGTCCGTGATGAAGAAGGCGACCCGATCGTCCCGGATCTCCTTGTAGTTGTAGCCGAGGCCGCGCCACGTCTGCTCGATGCTGCCATATGAGGCGGCCAGGCGGTTCTCCGTGTTCAGCCCTTCGTTCAGGGCCTCGAGGCCGCCCGGCAGGCTGTCCTCGACGATGACGTAGGCGGCGCGTGCCGGCAGGTTCACCGTCAACCGCACCCGCACGAGCTGGCCGGCGGCCACCGTCTCCAGGATCTGGTTGGTGGCCGCGTCGAGATAGACGCGGTTGACCGTCACGGGGCCGGCCGCCTCCACCTGCTCCTGCGCTACCAGCATGCGGCTGCTCAGCGCGTAGTAGAGTGGGGTGCGGCCGTCATGTGTCAGGCGCAGGGTGTTGGCGCCGGTCCGCAGTCGCTCGAAGGGCACCGCCAGCGTGATCAGCGGCACGTCCGGCGCCAGCGTGCCCTGCTCGACCGTCTGGCCGTTCACGCTGAGGCTGTACTGGACGCCGGCGTTCCCCAGCGCCGCGCGCTGCGCCACCAGGTGATCGGTCAGGCCGAGGACGGCGAAGGCCGTCTCGTTGGTCGTGCCCCAGCCGTCCAGCCGGCGCTCGCCCATTAGCCAGCGCACGGTGCCCGCCTCCAGCGGGCTGCCCGGCGTCACGCGCACGAGAGCGCTCAGGACCATGGCCGTCGTCCGCGTGGATGAGGCCATCGTCTTCAGGTCGTAATAGCCGTCGGAGCGGCCGGCCGACCAGGTGACCTTGCCGCCCGGCAGCGTCGTGGCCGCCGCGCTCAGGTCGGACACCAGCGCGCGCGCCTGGGTCGTCTGGCCCAGCGCGTGCAGCGTCAGCGCCAGAGCGGCCTGGCTGAAGGTGTCCAGGCCAGCCCGCCCCTCGTAGGCGGCCAGCGTGGCGTCCCGTTCGCCATAGCCGGCCAGGGACAGACTGTAGAGGGCGAAGACGCGGGTGCGGGCGTCCATGGTCGCCAGGTTCGTCCGCAGCCACTCGGCGCCGCGGCTGAGGACGCTTTCGTCGACCTCGTAGCCGGCGTCCCGGGTCTGGCTCAGGCCGAACATGACCCAGGCCGTCTGGTAGGCGTCGGTGGCGTCGTCGAACCACCAGCCCCAGCCGCCGTCGTCGTGCTGGAAGCCATAGAGGCGCTGAATGCTGGCCTCGATCTTGGCGTCCAGGTCGGCCTGAGCCAGCAAGTCGCCCATCCCGAGGCGGCTGAAGGCGCGGGCCACGACGGCGTTGGGCACGGCGCGGCTCATCGTCTGCTCCACGCAGCCGTAGGGAAAGCCGGTCAGGTCGTCCAGGCCGTTC
>JBFGLK010000649.1:0-2152 GCA_041576195.1 Promineifilaceae bacterium (SeqCode) | reverse complement strand
ACGCGCGCCGTCAGGCGCCGCTCCGCGCTCAACTGGCGGCGGCAGGCCTCGCACGTGGCGGTATGCGCTTCCACCTGCTGGCAAAGCCCCGGCGCGAGGAGCCCCAAGGCATAGTCTGCGACGAGGTCGGTCACGTGTGCGGAGCCATTCATGCCGCAGCCTCCGTCGACTCGGTGGGAACACCGTTGTCCAGCGCTGGCGACAGGGCCAGCAGGCCTTTCAGCGCCCTGTGTGCCAGGCGCATGCGCGACTCGACCGTCTTGGCGGGGATCCCCAGGATGTCGCCGATCTCTGCGTAGGCCAGCGACCCGTAGTAGCGCAGGACGACGACCTCGCGCAGTTTAGGCGACAGCTCCCCAAGGGCGACGATGACGGCGCGGTGCTCCTCGCTCAGCGCCGCCGCCTCCACTGGATCCGGGGCGGAAGCGTCGGGCACGGCCTCGTCGCTTACGGCTTGCAGTGAGAACGCCGGCAGCCATTTGCGCCGCCGCTTGTTGCGGCAACGGCTTATGGCGATCTGATAGAGCCACGTGCGAAAAGCCGCCTTCTGTGGCCGATACGCGGCCAGCTTACGAAAGGCATACTCGAAGGTGTCTTGCGTCACCTCTTCTGCGTCCTGACCGTGCTGTAGCAGGCTAAAGCAAAGTCGGTAGATGTCAGCCACGTAGAGCGCGTGTAGATTGGCGAAGGCCACCTGCTCCCCGCGCAGGGCGTGGCTGATGAGGGTTGACACGAAGTCGGCACCTTCCGAGGTCCCAGTCCGCCAGGCGGTCGGCCACTCCAGCATGTCCACAAAGGGAAAGTCAGTCATCACTTATTCGCGCAATAGGTTGGCGCGCACCCACAGCACCACCCGTGACTCGGGCATCGCCGTCGACGCCTCGTGAAACATCCACCCGGGCAGGTTGTGTTGCAAACCGATCGGCTGCCCACTGTCCAGGCGGAGCAGGCCGAAGTCAGAGCCCACGTAATCTTCTGCCAACTCGAGCCCGGCGTCCACCGGCGTCAAGACGGCGTCCGGGCTCGCGCCGGGCGGCACTACCGCGCCAAACTGGATGGCGGCGTGATCGCGCCAGATCCAGCGCAGCACGTCAGACTCCACCGTGGACCACAGAGTCAAGTCGTGCTCGGAGCGCGTTATCGTCTGCGACAGCTCGAGCACCGAGCGCTCGAGCAGCGGCAATTCGTCATCCGTGGCCACGTCTACCCACAGCGTCCGCGTGTCGTTGGCGGCAACGCGTCCCAGCCACCAACTGCCGCCATAGCCGATGAAGAGCAAGAAGGCCAGCGACGCCAGATAGACGCTACCCGCTGTGAGGCGCGGATCGGACAGCGCCAGGAAGACGGCGACGGCCAGGCCAAGGGCCAGGATAACGACCGTCACCCAGAGGTAGCTGACCTGAGTGGGATTGAGGGCTTCCACTCTGACATGCCGAACAAGGTTGGCCAGCCCGGCCGCGAAGAGGAAAAGGAAAAGGCCGGAAAGCCCCCAAAGCTGCCAGGCGGGCGCCGTGCCGCGTCGCCGAATGGTGGCCTGCGTGAAGCGCCCAATGAGCAGGCTGCCAGGAATAACGGCCAGGGCGCTGTTCTCCCTTACACCCGGTTGGACCGCCAGCATGAGCAGCGTCGCCACGAACCAGAAGGTGAGAAGCATATTTAGCTCGCCGCCGTCGGAGCCGGCCCAGAGAATGGCCAGCAGTCCGAGGAGGAAGACCGCCGGCTCATAGCGCACGAGCAAGAGCAGGGGGCCGGCCCAAGCGACCAGGTCCGCCCGTAGTCCAAACTGGGAAAGCCAACGGGCGAGCAAATCGCCGGCGTCGCCGAGACCGGCTATGCGCCAGCCGAACGTCATGGCCAGGGCCAGGGCAGTGCCCATGGCGATGTAGGCCGCCACGCGGGCCGTGCCGGCAGCCGCCCGGGGCAGCGCCGGCGCCCCGCTGCCAGACGCCACGGCGGCCAGCCGGGCAGCCAGCAGCGTGAGCAACGCGCCGTAGAAGACCGGCGCCGTGGTCAAGCCGAGGCCAAGCGCGCCGGCGGCCAGGTAGAGCCACTGCGGTGCTCCGTGCTCTGTATAGCGCCGAACACTGATGAAGAAGAGCAGGCCGGCCGTCAGGGCCAGCCCGGCGCCGTCGGCGGTGTGGGCCACGACGGT
>JBFGLK010000648.1:0-2170 GCA_041576195.1 Promineifilaceae bacterium (SeqCode) | reverse complement strand
TATTGGGCGGATGAACACTGTCTTCAAGTTCTACATTCAGGTCTGGCTTATGCTCAGCGTCATCGGCGGCGCCGCCTTCGCCTTCGCCTGGTCGGCCCGGCGCGGCAACGGGCCCAGCCCTGGCCGCCGTGTGTGGACGGGCGGCCTCGTCGTCCTGGTGGTGCTGGCCGCCCTCTACACGCCGCTGGCCACCGCCGCCCGCTGGCAGGTGCGGATGAGCCCGGATGGTCCCACCACGCTGGATGGCATGGCGTTCATGACGGTGACCGAGTATCAGGAGCGGGGACAGGTCGTGCCGCTGCGCCACGACTACGAGGCGATTGGCTGGCTACACCGCAATGTCGTCGGCTCGCCAGTGATCGCCGAGGCCCACAGCGACAACCCATACCGCTCCATTGGCAATCGTATCGCCATGTATACCGGCCTGCCGGCCATTGTGGGCTGGGACTGGCACCAGCGGCAGCAGCGGGCCGTGCTGCCCGGTTCGCTGGTAGGCAAGCGCATCGAAGACGTCAATCGCCTCTACGACACGGCCGACGTGGCGGAGGCCGCGACCATCCTGGATCGCTATGAAGTCGAGTATATCTATGTCGGCCAGCTGGAATGGGTGACTTACCGGCCAGAAGGCCTGCGCAAGTTCGACCGCATGGTCGAGGCGGGCCTGCTGGAAGAAGTGTATCGGAACGGTGGCGTGAGCATCTACCGGGTGCAGTGGCGGGAGGGGGCATAGCGATGCCGGCAGCCGATCTCTTCGCCGCCCTCCG
Source organism: Promineifilaceae bacterium (SeqCode) (assembly GCA_041576195.1). Classification (GTDB taxonomy): domain Bacteria; phylum Chloroflexota; class Anaerolineae; order Promineifilales; family Promineifilaceae; genus JAGVTM01. The sequence goes on along the minus strand of JBFGLK010000648.1, from coordinate 1,406 downwards.
CTGGTGGTTGGTCCTTCTCGCGCTCGGCGCCGCCGCCACGCCGTTGGCGTATGTCGCCCTGGGGCGTCTGGCCAACCGCGGCTACCCCTTCGCCCGCATGATCGGCGTGCTCGTCGTCAGCACGATCTTCTGGCTTGGCGGCAGCCTGGGCTTTCTGGGCAACGACGCCGGCGGCATCCTCGTCGCCTGCCTTGGCCTACTCGCCCTGTCGGCCGCCGCGCTCCGTGGCCGCACAGGCACATTCCGCCACTGGCTCTCAGACAGCCGGTCACAGATCCTCGTCACGGAGGCCGTCTTCCTGGCGGCCTTCGCCCTGTGGACGTGGGTCCGCGCCCAGAATCCGGCGATCACGGCCACCGAGAAGCCGATGGAGTTCGCCTTCCTCAACGCGGCGAACGAAAGCCCCGGGTTCCCTCCGCTCGACCCCTGGATGTCGGGATTCGCCATCAGCTACTACTACTTCGGCTACGTGATGACCTCGGTCATCGCCCGACTGGCCGACGTTGGCGTGCCGGTGGCCTTCAATCTGGGCATCGCCTGGCTTTTTGCCGGCACGGCCATCGGCGCCTTTGGCCTGGTCACCAACCTCCTGCGCGCGGGCTTCGGGCGCAGGCTGGCGGTGACCCTGGGGCTCGTTGCGGCCATTGCCCTTCCCCTGGCCGGCAATATGGAAATCTTGTTGGAGACGCTGCACGGACGGGGCGTTGGCGCCCCGTCATTCTGGGCGTGGCTCGACGTGCGCGACCTGAATGGGCCGGCGACGGACACTCCCCGCTACGAAGGCAGCGGCTGGTGGTGGTGGCGTTCCTCCCGCGTCATCAATGAATACCACCTCTCGGGCCGGATCGAGCAGGGACTGGAGCCCATCGCCGAGTTTCCCGCGTTTAGCTTCGTCCTCGGGGACATGCACCCGCACGTACTGGCGCTTCCGTTCGCGTTCTTGAGTCTGGGCATCGCCCTCTGTTGGTGGTCAAGCCGCTACAGGGAGCGCGAAGGAGGCGAGCCCGGCCGCCTGGGCCGCTTTGTCGCCGGGACGACCGGTGTCGAGCTGCCAACCTTCTTGCTCACTGTTGTGACGCTGGGCGGCCTCTCGTTTCTCAATACCTGGGATGTGTTGATCCATCTGTTCGTCGTCGTCGGCGCCTTTGCCCTGGCCCGCCGGCGCGAGGCTGGGCGCTGGGATGCCGGCATCGCCGCACAGGCCGCGCGCGTGGCCCTGCTTCTCGCCGTACCGGCGGTCCTGCTCTACCTGCCGTTCTACCTTGGCTTCCGCTCACAGGCCGGCGCCCCGTTTCTCCTTCCCTTTCTCATGCGGCCGACGCGACTGAGCCATTTCCTGATCATTTTCGCCATGCCGCTGCTGCCCATCAGCTTCTTGCTTGTGCGGGAAACGCTGTGGCGCCGCG
>JBFGLK010000647.1:0-2174 GCA_041576195.1 Promineifilaceae bacterium (SeqCode) | reverse complement strand
GCAGCGCGCCCAGATGCGCCGACCACCAGCGGGCCAGCGCCGGCGGCGCCGTCACCGGTCGCTCGCCTGGAAGCGACTCGCCGCGAGCGTCGCCCCAGTTGGCCACGGCCACGCGGGGGCGGGCCTGCGCCGGATCGTTGTAGGCGTCTGGCCCAATGGCGGCCATGCTATGCCCGTCGATGACCAGTTGGACGCGGGGATCGGCCGCGATCGCCGCCAGCTGGGCGTGCCAGGGGCGCCAGTAGCGGTCGATCAGCGCCGCCTCCAGCGCCGGGTCGGGCGCTTTGCCAGGGCGCCAGACCTCGGCACCGTAGCTCGTGCGCCGTTTGACGATGCCGTCCCCCGGCCGGTTGAGCGCGTGCTCCAACGGCCGGTTCACGTCGAGGACCGCCCTCGACCAGGGGAACGCCTCCCAGGCGAGCACGTGCTTCCGGAAGTCATACAGTCGGTCCGCATAGGCGTCGGCTTCGTTAAAGATCTGGGCGTCGCTCAGCGCCAGGGCGCCGGCCAGCTCGGGAGGCACCGCCAGGCCAGCGTGAGGGATGATAATAGCGATGGGCAATAGTTCGGGCATCTGGTGGGCGCCCCTATTCAGCCGCCGTTCATGCTCCCGGGCCGGCGGGCGCCTCCGCGTCCAGGCGTCGTAGCACCACGAAGTGGGAGATGCCCAGCGCCCGCAGTGGCGTCCGCTCGGCGGCGTAGAGCAACCGCTTGAGCAGCCGGCCCGGGCCGGGCCAGCGTGCCTCGATATTGTCGTAGCCGCCGTAGATGCGGGTATAGTGGACGACAGCCACGGGCAGGCCGGCGATCAGCCGCCAGAGGCGGCGCCGCGTGTAGGTGCGCACGTGGGGCGCGAGCCGGTCGCGCAGGGGATCGGGCAGGTAGTTGACCAACGGGATATTGCCGAAGCGGTAGCGCCCGCGCCAGTAGATGCCGTGCTGCTCCACCGGGTACCAGCGATTGGGGCAGAAGAGGGCGATGTGGCCGCCCGCGCGCGTGACGCGGATTAGCTCGGCCAGGTAGCGGGCATCGTCGTCGACATGCTCGACCACTTCGTTGCTGAGGACGAAGTCGAAGGTGCCGGCGGCAAATGGCAGCGCCTCGCCCACGGCCAGGGCCACGCCATCGGAGCGCCCGAGGGCCACGCGCAGGCGATCCGCTTCCACGTCGTGGCCAAAGCGGGCCTCGGCGAATGGCCCAAGGGCGTCCAGGTACGTGCCGAGGCCACAGCCACTATCCAGGACGGTGCCGCGCAGGGCGGCCCAGCGCCGGATCATGCCCAGGCGCCGATCCTGGCCCGAGCGCCACACGTAGCCGGGTTCGCCGCGCAAGGCGGCCTGGTCGGAACGGGTCATGGATTCTTTGAGGGAGGCTGCCGGCAGGCGAGAGGCTTCAGGCCAGGGTGTCCAGCTTGCGCCGGACCTCCCGGAGATCGCGCCAGGTCAGCGCCTTGGGCTGATCGGCGGCCCGGGAGGGGTTTCGCAAGAGGTAGGCGGGATGGAAGATCGGCATGGTCCAGCGATCCTGCCAGCGGAACCACTCGCCGCGCAGCCTGGTGATGCCGGTGCGGTCCAGCAGCGCTTCGGTGGCCACGTTGCCGGTGAGCAGCATGATCTTGGGGTCGACGAGGCGGATGATCTCCAGCAGGAAGGGCTTGTAGAATTGAATCTCGTCGGACGTCGGTTTGCGCAGCGGCTTGCCTCCGTCGCCTGGGGGCAGGCGAAAGACCGCGTTGGTGATGAAGACGTCGTTCTCCGGGTCGAGGTCGATGGCCTGGAGCATCTGGTCCAGCAGCTGCCCGGAACGACCGACGAACGGCTTGCCCTGCCGGTCTTCCTCCGTGCCCGGCGCCTCGCCGATGATCATGAGTTCCGCCTTTGGGCTGCCACGGTAGATGACCATGTTCGTGCCCGCGGGAAAGAGCGGATCGTCTTCCATCTTCATCATATGGGCCACGAGATCGGCGAGGGTTTCGAAGCCGCTCTGCTCGGGCGGCGGGTCGAAGAGGCTGTATTGCATGTTCATGGCGTGTTGGTGGCGAGCGAGGGCATTCAGGGCCAACGCTCAGTTCGGGCACTGTATAGCACAAAGCGGGGGTTTGGGCCAGTGGTCGCGACATCGCGACACACCCTAAGGGTGCGTCCCGCACCCTTAGGGTGTGTCGAAAGCGCTCT
>JBFGLK010000646.1:0-2195 GCA_041576195.1 Promineifilaceae bacterium (SeqCode) | reverse complement strand
TGCTCCTCGTCAAGGCCCACGTGAAGACGGCCCGCGAGAACAGCCATCGTGGCCGGCACCGCGCCGGCCCGGCGTACCGCACCCTCGAGGGCCAGGGCGGTCTCCAGGTTGCGCGGATAGGGTAACCCATGCGTGATGAGCGTGCTCTCCAGCGCCACCACCGGGCCGCCTGCGGCGAGGGCGGCAGCCACCGCGGGCAACACGTGCAATGAGGCGTCCATCGTCCCTCCCTGAGTGGGTTGTGTCTGCGATAGCTGTCCACGGCACGCCCGGCCCGGCAGGTCGCCTTCTCCGGGCCCCGGCATTTCCCTTATAATGGGATGAGGGTTTGGCACCGTTTACCTGCCGTTAACAAGCGCGGCGTACACTGGCTGCGAATCCCGCGCGCTGTCGACAGCGCCGCCAGGCCGCACAAGGCTCGGCCAGGCGAAGTTGGATAGTTTGTCGGTTGTATGAGAAGACGGGACACCCTACACTAAGCCTATGACTATGGTCGATCATAACGCACAAATCGAATTCAGGCAGGCCCGACGCAAGGCGTGGGTTGAGCAGATGTCGGCGCGGCTGGCCGGGCGCGACTCACAGCTGCTGCCGTTCGAGACGATTCGCATGCTCTTGCGCCAGCACAATCCGCTCTATCAAGGGATACAGGAGATCCCGGTCCAGCGCATCGTTGGGAGCGTCGGCCGCTACCGCGAGTTCAACCGCAGCTTCTTGCCGCTAGGCGACAGCCTGAAGTCGCGCTGGGTGAACGTGCGAGCCCTGGCCAACAAGCAAGGCTGGCCCCCCATCGAAGTCTATCAGGTGAGCGGCGTCTACTTCGTCAAGGATGGCAACCACCGCGCCTCCGTGGCCCGCTCGATGGGCATGCCGACCATCGAGGCGCACGTGTGGACCTTTCCCGAAACGCTGGAGATTGGACCGGAAGACACGTTGGACGACGTGCTGATCCGCTTCGGCGAGCGTAACTTCCTGGAGGAGACCGGCCTGGGCAAGTTGCGGCCGGATCATGCCATCCGCTTCACCACGCCGGGCCGCTATGGCGAACTGCAGGCGCAAATAGAGGACATGCAGGCCACGCTGTCGTATATCGATCGCCGCGAGCTCAGCTTCCAGGAGGCCGTCGAGGCCTGGTATGACCTGCTCTATCTGCCCATCACGGAGATCATCCGAGAGGCCGGGCTGCTCAGCGCCTTTCCAGATCGCAGCGAGGCCGACCTCTTCGTCTGGCTGTCGTTGCACCGGGCGGCGATCGTGAAGGCGTACGATTTGGACCCGGACAGTACGCTGCGGGAGCTGGCCCAGTTCCTGGCCGACCGCTACCGGGAGGGCGGGCTGGACAGGCTGTCCCGTCAGGTGAGGCGGCTGCTCGGCCGCGAGGCGCCACCGCCATGGCGCATCCTGGACGAAGCGGACAGCACGGTGACGATCGAGTACGAGACGACGGACGAGGCTGCCCCGTCGGACGAGGTGGCCAGACTGGAAGAGGAGGAGGACTCCATGTTATCCAAAAGCTATACGAAGACCGGGAACTTCTGCCGCGTGACCTTCAAGCTCGCGCCGGAGGTCGAGACCGAGGCCGTACACCTGGTCGGCGACTTCAACGACTGGGATACGTCGTCCCATCCGATGAAGAAGCTCAAGGACGGCGGCTTCAGTCTGACGGTGTCGTTGCCGGCAGACAAGACGTACCGCTTCCGCTACCTGCTCGACGGCGAGCGCTGGGAGAATGATTGGGCCGCAGACGCCTACGTGCCCAACGAATACGGCAGCGACGACTCGCTCGTCAAAGTCTGAGCGGCCGGCCGGCGGCTGCCGGCAGCGCCCCAACCCGGGTCCGCCACCCCCCAATCCGCCCACGCCTGGTACGGGTCGAGTTGGCCCGTCTCTTCAGGCCGCCACCCCATTGGCACTGCGTCTGGCCCATGCCATAATAGTGCGCCGTGTCGCACGCATTATCGCAGACATCAAGAGGAGAAATGAGATGAAGAAGCGCACCCCATTCCTGTTGATACTCATCCTGGCGCTGGCGTTAGCCGCCTGCACCGCCGGCGGCGGCGAGCCCGGCGCCGCGGAGCCAACCCAACCGGCCGGCGCCGCCGAGCCGGCCCAGGAGCCTGCCGGCAGCTCGGGGCTGCCGGACCTGGGTGGCCAGGAGATCACCGTGGCGGTGGAGAACGCCTACCTGCCGTTCA
>JBFGLK010000645.1:0-2201 GCA_041576195.1 Promineifilaceae bacterium (SeqCode) | reverse complement strand
GAAGGGTTTGCCACGCTCCAGGCAGCCGTGGCCCAGTGGACGCCGGAGCGCGCGGCCGAGGTGAGCGGCGTCAGCGCCGACGACATCATTCGCGCCGCCCGGCTCTACGCCCAGGCCGGCAACGGCATGATTTTCTGGGCCATGGGCATTACCCAGCACACCCGGGGCACCGACAACGTCAAGGCCCTCTCCAACCTGGCCCTGCTCACCGGCCAGATCGGCCGCCCCGGCACCGGCCTCAACCCGCTGCGCGGCCAGAACAACGTCCAGGGCGCCTGCGACATGGGCGGCCTGCCCAACGTCTTCCCCGGCTATCAGCCGGTGGCCAGTGAAGAGGCCCGGGCGCGCTTCGCCGCCGCCTGGGACGTGCCGCTTGAGCGCCTCAACCCGGCGCCCGGCCTCACCGTCACCGAGATCATGGATGCCGCCCTCGACGGCCGGGTGACGGGCATCGTGGTCATGGGCGAGAACCCCATGCTCTCCGACCCCAACCTGAACCACGTTCGCCAGGCCCTGGAGCGGGTGCCCTTCCTGGCGGTCATCGACATCTTCGCCAACGAGACAGCGGAGATGGCCGACGTCGTCTTGCCCGCGGCCAGCTTCGCGGAAAAGGCGGGCACCTTCACCAGCACCGAGCGCCGCGTGCACCGGGTGCGCCCAGCGCTGCCGGCACCCGGCGAGGCCCGGCCCGACTGGCAGATTCTGACCGACCTGGCCGGCCGGCTGGGGGCTGGCTGGGCCTATGACGGCCCGGAGGCCATCTTCGCCGAGCTGGCGTCCGTCACCCCGCAATATGCCGGCATCTCCCACCGGCGCCTGGACCGTGAAGGCGGCCTCCAGTGGCCCTGCCCGACGCCCGATCACCCCGGCACGCCCATCCTGCACGTCGGCGTGTTCGCCCGCGGCCGCGGCCGCTTCTGCCCGGTCGACTACGCCCCGCCCGCCGAGGCGCCGGACGACGACTACCCGCTCACCCTGTCCACCGGCCGCATCCTCTTCCACTGGCACGGGGGCACGCTCTCCCGTCGCTCGCCTGGCCTGGACCGCATTGCGCCCGAGGCCGAGGTGGAGATCCACCCGACCGACGCCGCCCACCTGGGCGTCACCTCCGGGCAGATGGTCCGCGTGGCTTCGCGCCGCGGCGCCATCACGGCCAGCGCCCGCCTGACCGAGCGCTCGCCAGAAGGCACGATCTTCATGACCTTCCACTTCGCCGAGGCCGCGGCCAACCTGTTGACCATCGACGCCGTCGATCCCGTAGCCAAGATCCCGGAGTATAAAGCGTGTGCGGTTCGGGTGACGCCCCTATAGGCGTAAGGAGCGTGTGGTTGGTGGGTGGGTTTGATTGCTGGTTGATTGGTTTGTTGGTTCGTTTGCTCGTTGGTTGGTGCGGCCAACAATCCAACTAACCAACTACCTAACCAACCATCCACCCGACTACCTCACAATCAACACCGCGCAATCGAGCTCATCCAGCAGCGTCTCGAAGGCGCGGGCGTCCAGGGGCGGCAGATCGCCGGCGACGACCAGCCCCGCTCCCTTTTCCATGCTGACGATGCGCGCCAGGCGGCCGGTGTCGAAGGACGCCAGCTGCCGAAAGGTGACGCGCCGGGCACGAGCGGGGCCGACCTGCTCCTGCACCTCCGCCTGTAGCTCCGCCAGCCGCTCCCCCTGCCCAATGAGGACGCAGTTCAGCGGCCGATCGTCGGCGATCGCCTCGGCCAGGAGCAGCCCCTGCCGGGCCAGGACCGACCCGTCGTAGGTGATGAACAGGGGGGCGAACGGCTCCGGCTCCTCGCTTGCCGGCAGCCAGACGACGTGCGGCGCCTGGGCCACCATGGCCCGCGCCGTCGAGCCAAGCCGGATGCGCCGCGGCCGCGGATAGCTCGCCCGGCCCAGGGCCACCAGGTCCGCCTCCAGGGCGGCCTGGAGCAGCTCGGCCGTCACCTGGCCGCGCACCGTGCGGAAGGACCAACTCACCTCAGCCTCGTCGGCGATCCGCTCCAGCGCCTTGCGCGCCTGGAGCGCCCGCCGTTGCAGGTGCCCCTCCATGTGGCGTCGGTCGATGTCGGCGTCCTTGTCCGCGGGGTAGCGGACGACGCGGGTGAAGGGCAGCTCGGCCCAGCGCAGGAGGTTCACATCCTCCACGTAGAGGCCGACGATCTCGGCCGACATGGCCACGGCCAGGCGCACCGCCTCGT
>JBFGLK010000644.1:0-2206 GCA_041576195.1 Promineifilaceae bacterium (SeqCode) | reverse complement strand
GGGGCGAACGCCGCGTCTGCGGCCTGGCTGACATCCGGCTGCGGGGCACGCACAATCTGTGGAACGTCCTCGCCTCAGTGGCTCTGGCTGATGCCGTCGGCGTGCCCGCGTCGGCCATGCAGGCGACCATCGCCGGCTTCACCGGCGTGGCCCATCGGCTCGAGCCCGTGCGGCGTGTGGACGGCGTGCTCTACGTAAACGACTCGATCGCCACCGCTCCCGAACGCGCTCTGGCCGCCATCGACGCCTTCACCGAGCCGCTCGTCCTCCTGGCCGGCGGCCGCGACAAGGCAATGGTCTGGGATGCGTGGGCCAGGCGGGTCAGGGACCGCGTGCGCGCGGTGGTGCTGTTCGGGGCGCTCGCCGAGATGTTGGAGGACCGGCTCCGTACGACGCCGGCGTCCGCAACGTCCGCGCTAGACCGTATCGAGCGAGGCGACACGCTGACCGAGGCCGTGGCGATCGCCCACCAGCTCGCTCGGCCGGGCGACGTCGTCCTGCTGGCGCCCGGCGGCACGAGCTATGACGCCTTCGCGGACTTCGCCGCCCGTGGCGACGCCTTTCGCGCCGTCGTGGCCGCCCTGCCCGGCCGCCCTGAGCAAACCGCGAACCTGAAACGAGTGGGATCATGACCAGCTTTCACCTGATTGGGAAACGGACGACGCGGGTGCGGGCGCCGCTGAAGCTGCGCTTCGACTACTGGATGGCCTTGGCCGTCGCCGCGCTGCTCGTCATCGGCATGCTCATGATCTACAGCACCACCTTCGACTACGGCGTGCGCTTCCAGGACGGCGACGCGACCTACTACTTCCGGCGCCAGCTTCTGGCCCTGGGTATTGGCCTGGGTGCGGCCGTCGTCATCCTGCAATTCGACTATCACTTCCTCCGGCGCTGGAGTGTACCGCTTCTGGCCGCCACCCTGGGGCTGCTGCTGGTTACGCTCTTCTTTGGCGATACGATCCTCGGCGCTCGCCGCGGCCTGGCCGGCGGCTCCTACCAGCCCTCGGAGGTGGCCAAGCTGGTCACCATCCTCTATATCACTCACTGGCTCAGCTCCAAAGGCGATCGCATCAAGGGGATCACCTACGGGCTGGTGCCGTTCTCGATCATCATCGGTCTGGTGTGCGGCCTGATCGTGCAGCAGCCAGACCTCAGCCAAGCCACTCTGGTAGCCCTGATCGGCGTGACCCTGTTCTTTGTGGCCGGGGCAGACTGGCGACAGGTTGGTCTGGCGGGCGCGGTTGCCCTGGCGGCCTTTGTCTTCGCCATTATCGCGCTGCCACACGCGCGCGTGCGCATTGACGCGCACCTGGAGGCGTTGCGCGATCCCAGCCAGGCTAGCTGGCACGTACAGCAGTCGCTCATCGCGCTGGCCAACGGCGGCTGGCTGGGTGTTGGCCTTGGCGAGAGCAGCCAGAAGTTCGGTCTGCTGCCCGCGGCGCACACCGACAGCGTCTTTGCCGTCCTCGGCGAGGAGCTCGGCCTGATGGGCGCCCTGCTGGTCATTGGGCTCTATGGCATGCTGGTTTGGCGCGGCCTGCGCGCGGCCACGAATGCGCGGGACAGCTACGGTTTCCTGCTGGCCGTGGGCATCACTTGCTGGCTGGCCTTCCAGGCCCTGATCAATATCGCCGTCATCACGGTGGTCGTGCCCTTCACCGGGTTGCCGCTGCCGTTTATGAGTTATGGCGGCTCGTCGATGGCCATCAGCTTGATGGGCATCGGCATTCTGCTCAACGTGTCGCGCGATGCAGCGCTGGACCGGAAGGTGCAGCGCCGGCGCACGGGCGACATTATGGAGATGCGTGGTGAATCTGTTGGTATGCGGCGGCGGGACCGGCGGTCACGTCTACCCGGCGCTCGCGGTCGTTGACGATTTGCAGAGGCGGGCGATGAACACGCGCGTCATGTGGGTCGGCACCCGGGGACAGATCGAGGAAGATCTGGTCCCGCGTGCCGGCATCGACCTGCACACCATCCAGGGCGGCCCCATCGTCGGCGTGCGCCTGGCCACGCGGGCGCGCAACGCGGCGCGCCTGGCCGGCAGCCTGGCGGCGGCCCACCGTCTGCTTGGGGCGTTTCGCCCGGACGTGGTCTTCCTGACCGGAGGCTACGTCAACATGCCCGTCGCCCTGGCCGCCCGCGTTCATGGCGTGCCGATCGCCATCTTCCTGCCCGACGTTGAGCCGGGCGCCGCCATCCGCCT
>JBFGLK010000643.1:0-2215 GCA_041576195.1 Promineifilaceae bacterium (SeqCode) | reverse complement strand
CGCCTACTACGACGCCACGAACGCCGCCCTCAAGCTGGCCGTCCGGGACGGGGGCTGGCAGATCGACATCGCCCGGCTCGGCGTCGGTCTGGTGAGCGACCTGGCCCTGGACCTGGGCCTGGACTCGCTCGCGAAGCCGCGCATCGCCTACGCCGACGCCACGGGCGAGACAGTGCACCTGCTTTACAAAGAAGAGGGCATTTGGCTACTGGACACCATGGTCGAAACGGCGGTGACCGGGCTGGACCAGGCGCTGGGCCGGCGGCCGCACCTGGCCTACGGGGCGGCGTCCGGCCTGCACTACGCGGCGCGCGCTGGCACGCTCGACGTCAACACGACGATCTTCACACCGCCGGTGTTCGGGGACTATTACAATCCGCTGGACGCCTGCGCGGCGGTGCTGAACCTGTTCCTCGGCGGCGAGGATGACGAGGAGGGAAGCGTGCCGGCACGGCCGCTGGCGCCCGCCCAGGCCGCGGCCCCACTGGGCGACCAGGCGATCTTCGCCGCGCTGGGCAACCTGTTCTCGCTATCGCCCGGCGGGAAGTATTATGTCGACCTATACGCGCAGCATGGGGCCGAGATGGGACGCATCGGCGTGGCGGACCCGGCGCTGCTCTGGGACGCATTCGGCGCCTTGCAGAACTTCATGCCGGGGCTGGAGGCGCTGGTCCAGGGCCGGGGCCACGAGGTGCTGGTCACGCAGCGTATGGTGGACGACGCCCTCGACGTCTGGCAACGCCTGGCGGCAGCGGCCAGCCCGTTGCTGGCGGCGGTGATCAACGCCGAGTTGGCCGCCACAAACAACCTGCAGGACTTCGTCGGCCAGAGCTTTGAGGGGTGGGCGGCGGACATCGGGGCGACGCCACGCTGGGCGTATCTGCCGACGATCTTTCGATAGTGCCTGCATCCCACCCTTAGGGTGGGACCGGCCAGCGCCCATAGGATGGGGTTGAAGTCATGGCGCTAGCAGCGCCAGCGCCGCGTCGAGGGCGGCGATGGCTCCCTGGAGGCGGGCGTCCGCCCAGAGCAATGCTGGCAGGCTCGGCGCCGGCTGCGCCAGCACGGCCCGCGCCTGGAGCAGGCCGATGTAGCCCTGCCGGACCCGGTATCGGGCCGCGGCCGCCGTCGCCGGATCAAGCTCGCCCTGCGCTACAGCCACCGGGATCGTCCGCGCCGTCGCCTCCAGCTGCACCCGGCCCCGCCGGACGGCGGTGAACGCCGCCGCCAGATCCCCATCTGGCAACGCCGACTCCGCCGACACAGCCAACTCACGCGCCCAGCCCGCGCCCTCCGCTGCCTGAGCCCGCTGCGACGCCGGCGCCAAGACGGAGAAGCCCCCCGCCGGCGGTCCCGGCAGCTGAAGTTCCGGCGGCAGAATCGGGTTCAACCCGTAGTAGACGATGGACGAGAGCACCGCCGCGTGCCCCAGGGCGACGCTCCCATCCGGGTCGGCCGAGATGACGCCCTCGTTCGTGTCTTGCAGGAGCGTGAAGCCCTGCAACGCGCCATCCTCCGGGTCGACGGCCGCCAGCCCGGTGAGGCCCGGCCAGAGCATCGTCGCCCCGTTGGGCGGCAAGACCAGGTCGTAACCCAATACCACGACAACCAGAACCCGGTCTGCCGAGGCGGTGACGACGCCATCCGGGCGCCCGACCGGCAGCCCGGTGGCCACATAAGGCGTGTCCGGGGGCAATGCCGGCAGAAAGTCGGCCGCCAGGTCGTCGAATGCCTGCCCCCACAGCACAGCCCCGGTCGTCGGGTCGAGCGCGAGTAGCTCGTCACTGCCAGTATAGACAGTCTCGTCCGGGCCCACTGTGGGCGACGTGGCCAGGCCGGCGCCGCCCGCCGCCCAGATCTCGGCCCCAGTCGCGGCGTCGAACGCCCGCATCACGCCGAGACCATCCGCGGCGTAGACCCGGGCACCGTCGAAGGACACGGCCGGGCTGGTGCCGCTGCCTCCCCCCATGGGCGCAGCGAAGTCGATCGCCAGCGCGCCGCCGACGAGACTCAGCCCGTATAGCACGCCCTCCGCCGGGGTGGCGCCCGTGGCTGTGATATACAGGCGGCCCGATTGTGGATGAGCAGCCGGGGTGTTGATCACCTCAAAGCCAAAGCCGAAAAGGACGTCGTGCACCATCGGAATGATGGCCGGATCCATCAGGCCGTGTCCCCAGAAGATCGGGGGTGGGGCCTCCACCTCGGTGAGGTCGAT
>JBFGLK010000642.1:0-2221 GCA_041576195.1 Promineifilaceae bacterium (SeqCode) | reverse complement strand
CGGCGCGCCGGCGCCAGACGTTCGTGCTGCTCGCCGTCTCCGGCGCCCTCGCGCTTCTCGGCGTCCTGACGCCGCTGGTGCTCTTCCCGGCGCTCGACTTACCCTACGGCCTGCGCGAAGCCGCCGTCCTCCACACCGCCCTCAGCATCGGTATGACGCCGCCCTCCACGCCGGCCAAGGTCGGCGTCTTCGAGTGGATCGCGATCTGGCTGCTCACCCGACTATTCGGCCTCCAGAGCGACGCGCTCGCGCTGAGCTACGCGCTCGTCTTCCATCTGGTCGTCCTCCTGCCCCAGCTGGTGCTTGGCGTGGTGGCCGCGCTCCGCTTCCGCTGGCAGGATCTGGTCAAGCGGCCGGTGGCCGCTTCGTCCGAGGATATCGATGTCTGATCAGCCGATCGGCCGGCAGCTCGTCAAGCTGCTCGTCAGCCACGTCGACGCCTGGCAAGTGGCCTTCGTCATCGCCAGTCTCGCCCTCCTCATCCACGACGCCTTCAACCAACAAACAATCGCCCTCCTGGTCGCCATCGCCGGGGGCTACTGGTTGGCCTTCACTATCAACGACTACTTCGACGCGCCCTTTGATGCCCAGGATAGGCGGAAGGCCCGACGCAACTTCTTCGTGCAACAGTCGCTGTCGCCGACGGCCATGCGCGTCGTCTTGCTGGCCAGTGTGGTCGCCCTCTCGCTGGCATTCGGCCAGTTCGGCTGGCGTGGTCTGCTCATCCTGGCCGTCTCCCTCTTCGTCATGTGGTCCTACTCCGCGCCCCCCCTGCGCTTCAAGAGCCGCCCTGGCGTGGATCTATTGATTCACGCCATCTTCGTGGAGACCATGCCCTATCTGATCATCCTTGTCGTCATCCAGGCCACCTGGACACGGCTCGATACGGCCATCCTGGCCGTCACCTTCTTGGCGTCGCTCACCGCCCAGCTGGAGCAGCAGCTCCGCGACTATGGCGTCGACACAGTCACCGTCAAGACCTTCGCCACCACGGTCGGCTATGGCCCCACCCGCGCCATTCTGCAAGTGCTGACGGCCACGCTTATCCTCTTTGGCGCCCTGCACGCAGCCATCGGCACCTTTCCGCTGTTCGTGGTGCCGATCGGCTTGATCGCGCTGCCGGCACTCCTCCATCGCTTCCTCCGCCCTCCCGAGGCGCCCCGCTCTGAGCGCCTGGTCGTCGTCTCAACCAGCGCCGGGCTGCTCTACGTCCTCGGCGTGATCGTCTTCTCGCTTTTCGCCTGACTCCCCGCGACCGACAGCGTGCCCGAGTCCCCGATTGCCGCCGCGCCCCGGTTGCCTCAACGTCGGCGAATACGTATCATCGGCGCCATGCCAGAAACGGACTCCAACCAGAGGCAGTTCGCGGCGATCGACCGCCAGGTCGCCGCGGCCATGGCCGCCGAACACATTCCCGGCCTGTCTCTGGCGGTCAACCGCGGCGGGCGCGCCTGGCTCCGCCGCGGCTACGGCCAGGCCAACCTGGAGCTTGGCACGCCGGCCACTGCCGACTCAGTCTTCGAGATCGCCTCCATCACCAAGCTCTTCACGACGGTTGCCGTGCTCATGCTGGTCGAAGACGGCCTCCTCACCCTGGACGATCCGCTCGGCCGGCACCTCGCCGACCTTCCGTCCGCCTGGGCCGCCGTGCCCATTCATCGCATCCTGGCCCACCAGTCAGGCATCCCCAGCTACACTGAAGCCGATGGCTACTGGGAGGGCGCCGGCCGCGATCGCTCGCGCGCCGAGACGGTGGACCTGGTGCGGCATCTGCCGCTTCGTTTCGCGCCCGGGGAGCACTACAGCTACGACAATACCGGCTTCTACCTGCTCGGCCTCCTGGTCGAGGCAGTGGGCGGCCAGGACTACGGCGACTTCCTGGCGGCGCGCGTCTTTCAGCCGCTGGAAATGACGCGCACACGGGCCAACGACTATGGCACCGTGGTGCCCGGCCGCGCCGACGGCTATCGCTGGGACGGCGGCGTCTACGTCAACCGGCCCTACTACAGTCTCAGCAACACCTTCTCGGCCGGGTGCCTGCTGTCCACGGCGGCCGACCTGGCCCTCTGGGACCTGGCTTTGGACGGTGACAGGCTGCTGCCGCGTCACTCGCTCGAAGCCATGTGGACGCCCCGTCCCTCGCGGTCGGGCAATGAGATGGACGCCGGCTTCCAGGTCGGGCTGGGCTGGTTTGTGCTGGAGCGCTCGGGCCGGCGGATGG
>JBFGLK010000641.1:0-2265 GCA_041576195.1 Promineifilaceae bacterium (SeqCode) | reverse complement strand
CGACGCGCTGGCGCATGCCCTTGGAGCACTCGCGCAGGCGTTTGCCGGCAGCCCCGGTCAGGCCCCCGAGCGCCAGACTCCGGCGAACCGCAGCGTCGACCTCCCCGCCAGTCAGCCCAGACATGCGCGCGATCAGACGGAGATAGTCGGCCACACGCATCTTGGGTGGGAAGAGCAGCCGCTCCGGCTTGTAGCCGATGGCCGGCCAGCGATCGCCGCGGGGGCGGATCATGCCGGCATCCGGCACCAGAAAGCCCGCGATGAGCTTCAACAGCGTGGTCTTCCCCGCCCCGTTGGGGCCCAATACCCCAAGGACTTCCCCCGCCCGCACCTCCAGGGAGACGTCGTGCAGCGCCCGGAGCGTGTGGAATCGCTTGCTTACGTGGCTGATTTCAATCACGTTCGTTTTCACTGGCCGGGGCACTCCATCCCGCGAGGCAGGCCGGCGCGGTAAGTGTACCACACGACCCTATGGTCGCAATGCCCTCCAGAGCGCCTGAATGGACTCGGGCCAGAGCGCACCGGCCGGGACGGTTCGCCCCAACGTGGCGTCGACGCTATACTCGCCCCGATTGCCGCGCCCCGACCCCAGACTGGTGAAACCCGTGCGCGTCGGCGGCGGGTGGCGACCAGGAGGATGCCTTGACCGGACCACTTCGCGCCCCACGCACTGCGACCATCGTCTACAATCCGCTCGCCGGTCCGGCCAATTCCGAGCAGGGTCTGCGCGAAGTGGCGGCCTTCTGGGGCGCGCGTGGGTGGACCGTCGCGGTGGCCCGGACCGAGCGGCCCGGCCATGCCCGCGAGTTGGCGACGGCCGCGGCCCGGGAGGGGCGCGAGATCGTGTTTGCCGCGGGGGGTGATGGCACCATCAGCGAGGTGGCCGACGGGCTGGTCGGCAGCGACACGATTCTGGCGCCGCTGCCTGCCGGCACAGGTAACTCGCTTGCCAAGGAGTGGTGCATGCCCCGTTCCGGGCCGCTGGGTCCATTTCGCCTGTTGGAGGGCGCCAGGGCGCTCTACGAGGGTCGGGTGCAGCGGGTGGACGTCGGGCGGTGCAACGGGGGGCGGCACTGGCTCCAGTGGGCGGGCCTGGGCGTTGACAGCTACCTGGTCGAACAGATGGAGCCACGGCCCAAGCTGCTCAAGCGCCTGGGCCCGGCTGGCTACGTCGGCCAGGCTCTGCTGACCGTGCCTAACTACCCGCCTGTCCACTTTCGCATCACGGTAGACGGCCGACGCTACGATGGTCAGTTTCTGATGGCTACGGTCACCAACACCCGCCGCTACGGGGGCGGCGAGCTGCTGCTAAGCCCACGGGCGCACATGGACGATGGCCTCTTCGAATGCTGGTTGGTGCGGGGGCAGGGGCTGACGGACGTGCTGACGTTGGTAGCGCAAATCGTCCGCGGCCAGCACCTGGAGAATCCCGACGTGATCCTCGTGCGCGGCCGCTCGGTGCGCATCGAGACGGAGCCGCCGATCGCCTTTCACCTCGATGGCGACCCGGTCGGCCGATCGCCGGTCGAGTGTCATCTCGTGCCGGGGGCGCTGCGCGTGCTCGCGCCGGCGACGGCGCCCGCCGAGTTATTTCGTCTCCCAGGTCGCCTGCTGACCTGAGGTGCCCGGCGCCTACCGGTCGATGACAAGATGGCGCGGTGCCGCGTCAGGCGCTGTCGGCGCAACGAGGCGGTCTGCCGGCACTGGCGGCAGTCCTGGCCCCGGCACATATTTCCGCAGGACGACCTGGTCGACATGCGCGCCCTCCGGCAGCGTGATGGAGGCGTCGCTTTCGAAGATCAGGGCGATCCACACGGCCGGTCGTCCAGCCAGGTTGCCCAGCGTGTAGACGTCTGTCAGATCGAGCGAGCGGTCCGTCCACGTGGCTTCGGCCCCATAGGCGAACCAGCCGTAGAAGTTGACCCCGTCGACGGAGGCCATCCAGTTCATGCCGTCGACCCCGGCTTCGGTATTAAGCCAGAGCTTGAGCGACAGATCGGCGGCGGAGGCGTCGGACAGGCTGAATGGCCCGTAGATCATCCAGCTGAAGGCGTTGTTCGGGTAGTGGGCGCCACACGGGAGGGGCCCGCCGTTGGCCCCGCCGCCAACCGCCCAGCCGCCGAAGCTGCCCGCCTGGGCGCGGCAGTTGCGCTTGCCCCAATGGAACTCGCCGCTTCCCGTGGCCAGGTCGGCCACGAACCAGGGGCCGGGGAAGGCGCCCTCGAACCGCTCTTCGAGGATGGTGACCCAGCCCGTCGGGCCGGG
>JBFGLK010000640.1:0-2272 GCA_041576195.1 Promineifilaceae bacterium (SeqCode) | reverse complement strand
TGAGCGGCGCCTGAGCCTGTCAGGGTGGGGCTACCCGCCCGTCCCCTTGCCTGGTATAATGTGATACATCGTATATCATAACGCATCTCTCTGCCGGCAGCGCCCACTGCTGGCCGGGCGATCGCGGGGCAGCCGCCACCCCGGGTGGGTGGTGGGCCAGAACAGCACGGAGACAGCATGACACCACAGCCCGCGCGGGCGGACGTCCCGGCGCCAGCCGGCGGCTGCCCGGTCCACGCCGTTAGAATAAGCGACCGCAAGACAGGTCGCACGGCCGACGCGCCGCCGGCGCCTTACTGGGTCGACGAGGCCGGCCTCTGGCACGTGGCCGACTTCCGCCTCGCCCGCGCCATCCTGCGCCACGGCGACGTGCGCCAGGCCGGCTTTCAGGCCGAGTTTGTCGACAAGATGCCGGTCAATATGAAGCAGCCGGTCCTGTACCAGGAAGGCGCCGAGCACCACGAGCAGCGCCGCCAGACGGCCCGCTTCTTTACGCCGAAGACGACGGACGAGAACTATCGCGCGCTGATGGAGCGGCTGGCCGACGAGATCGTGGCCGGCTTCATCCGCCGCGGCACGGCCGACCTGAGCGAGCTGTCGATGGCCCTGGCTGTGGCCGTGGCCGCCGAAGTCGTCGGCCTGACTGACAGCCTGTGGCGGGGCATGGACCGGCGGATCGACGACTTCCTGGACCAGAGCGAGATCGAGTTTGGCTGGCGCCCGCGACAGCTGGCCAGCATGGTGAGCAACCAGTGGAAGATGCTGCGCTTCTACCTGGTGGACGTTCGCCCGGCCATCCGGGCCCGGCGGCGCGCGCCACGGGAAGACGTCATCTCCCACCTGTTGGCCAGCGACTATCGGGACATGGAGATTCTGACCGAGTGCGTCACCTACGGCGCTGCCGGCATGATCACCACGCGCGAGTTCATCAGCGTGGCTGTCTGGCACTTCCTGGACAGCCCCGACCTGCGCGCCCGCTACGTAGTCGCCCCCGAGCCGGAGCGGGTGGCCATGCTCCATGAGATCCTGCGGCTGGAGCCCGTCGTCAGCTGCCTCCATCGCCGGGCGACGGCGGACCTGGCGCTGGAGCATGACGGCGGGACCGTCACGATCCCTGCCGGCAGCCTGATCGAGCTCGACATCCAGGAGACGAACGTCGACGAGAGCGCGGTCGGCGCCGAGCCGCTCTGCCTGCGGCCTGGCCGGGCGATGCACCACCGCGCCCAGCCCTACGTGATGTCGTTTGGCGACGGGCACCACCGCTGCCCGGGCGCCTTCATCGCCATCCAGGAGTCCGACATCTTCCTACGTCGCTTCCTGGCGCTGGAGGGCCTGCGCGTCGAGCGCGGCCCCGAGCTGAGCTGGAACGAGACCGTGCAGGGGTACGAGCTGCGACGCTTCATCGTGTCCCTGGCGTAACGGCGCACCACCGCCAGAGGAGGGCCGGATGGGCCCAGAGACCAGCCTGTCCCAGCTGCTTTCGCTGGCCGGCCGGCGGGCCCTGATTACGGGGGCGGCGGCCGGCATCGGGCAGGCGATCGCCGATCGATACGCCGAGGCCGGCGCCGCCCTCATACTGGTCGACCGGGACGAGCCGGCCCTGGCCGCTGTGGGTCAGGCGCTGACCGCCCGCGGCGCCGAGATCGCCATCTTTCCGCTCGATCTGGCCGACCCGGCCGCGCGGGACGACCTCTGGGACACGCTACGCCCGTGGCCGCCGGGAATCCTCGTCAACAATGCCGGCATCTACCCCTTCCGCCCCTTCCTCGACGTCGATGCAGCATTTTACCGGCGCGTCCTGGACACCAACCTGGACGCCGTCTACTGGATGTGCCAGCGCATGATCGCCCTGCGGCGCAAAGAGGGCGGCGTCATCCTCAACGTCGGCTCCATCGAGGCGGTGCAGGCGTTCAAGGACGACCTGGCCCACTACGCCATCAGCAAGGCGGGCGTCGTCGCCCTGACGCGCTCGCTGGCCCGCGAGCACGGCAAGGACGGCTTTCGCGTCAATGCCATCCTGCCGGGCGGGGTGATCACGCCGGGCACGCGCCAGGCGGCGCGGGGCATCCTGCGGCTGGAGCTGGGCCTGCTACGGGCCGGCCTTGCCTTCCGCGAGCGGCTGCCCCTGGGCCGCATGGGCCGGCCCGACGAGGTGGCTGCCTGCGTCGCCTTTCTGGCCAGCGAGGAGGCCGGCTACGTCACCGGCCAAACCTTGCATGTGAACGGGGGAATGGCCATGATATAGCGCGCATTGGGGCACTGCGGAGTTGCG
>JBFGLK010000639.1:0-2279 GCA_041576195.1 Promineifilaceae bacterium (SeqCode) | reverse complement strand
GAGGCGGCCGACGATCTGATCGCCGACCTGGAGCAGGCGCTGGCGATTTTCGTCTAGCGAAGGTTCCCGCGACCCACCCGGCGCTAGCGCGACAGGACGTATCGCTCGGCGAAGACGACCAGTAGGATCAACGTAAACAGCGTCAAGCCCAGGCCGATCGACCACAATCCCAGCCAGCTCGCGATCAGATCGACCAGAATGAGGGTAGTCACCACCCCGGCCGCGCGCACGCCGTCGCGCCGGCGGCCGGTCGGCGGCCAGCCAGGACGCAGGCCGAGCCAGGCGCCAAGCCCCAGGCACAGCAGCATCACCCCCAGGCCGCCGGTCGTCAAGGAGCGCCCGCTGACCCAGGGCAGGTCCAGCACCAGGATGCCGCACGCCGCCTGACGGGAGGGGACCTGGTATGCCGGCAGCTGAAAGACGCGCGCCAGGATGACCCGCCGGTAGGCAGCGTCCGCCGGCGTGACCGGCCAGGACAGTGTCTCCTCGGCGCCCGGCTCGAGGGCCACCACGGTCGACTGACGCCGCATGAGGGTGGCGCTCCCGGCGGAGATGCGCGTCCGCACCAGGAACTGGACGGGCCGGTCCCCCGAGTTGACGAATCTGGCGGTGACGGCAGCCGGCTCGTTCCCGTTGAGGATCAAGGGGCAGCGCAGCGTGGTGAGCGACTGATCGGACGATAGGCTCGCGTCAAAGAGGCTGGCCTCAAGGTCCGGCCAGAAGCCGACGATGGCGAGCAGCAACGCCAGCACTAAGCCATAACCAAAAAGGAACTTGCCGACCGTGGCCGGCCCGGCGCTGTCACGATCTCTGGTCTGGGTCATCGCCCTATTCTAGCCGGCCCGCCGGCCTTCAGCACGTTGCCCGGCGCAGCCTGCCCACCACGGACACGGGCGTTGACGCCCACCGGCCCCTCCTCTACACTTGGGCGCACGCTGTTTGCCCAGGCCCAGGCCATGACTACGAACGATCAACCCCCGCTGAGCGCCACCGCCACCGTCGCATTGCGCCAAGTCACCGCCGAGACGGTGCGCGCCATCTGCAACCTGTCCGTCACGCCGGATCAGCAGCAGTTCGTCGCCCCCAATGCCGTCTCCATCGCCCAGGCCTACTTCCAGCGGGAAACGGCGTGGTTTCGCGCCATCTATGCCGACGACACCCCGGTTGGCTTCCTCATGCTGTACGACGATCCGACCGAGCGCCGATACTTCCTTTGGCGTTTCATGATCGACGCCCGCTATCAGAGACTGGGCTTCGGTGGGCGCGCCCTGGCCGCCGTCGTCGAGTACGTGCGGACCCGGCCCGGGGCCACGCAGCTACTGGTGAGCTGCGTGCCGGCAGCCGACGGGCCCTGCCCATTCTACGAGCGCCACGGCTTTCGCTTCACCGGCGACGAGGCCCACGGAGAGCTCGTCATGCGCCTGTCGCTCTAGGCGCGCCCGCGCCGTGTCCGAAATGGCTCCATGACGGTGTTTAGGAGAATTGGAGATGCCGCCCCGTGGCGGCGGTGAGGTGCTATGGCCGATCCCATCATCATTGTCGAGGACGTACACAAGTCGTATCTCATGGGCAAGGAGGCTGTGCCGGCATTGCGCGGGGTCTCCCTCGAGATCTGCCCGGGCGAGTTCGTCTGCCTCATGGGCCCCAGCGGCTCCGGCAAGACGACGCTCCTAAACATTGTCGGCGGCCTGGACGACGCCAGCCGCGGCCACGTGATCGTCGACGGGGCCAACCTGGTCGCCCTGAGCGAGAACGAGCTGGCCGGGCTGCGGCTGCAAAAGATGGGCTTCATCTTCCAGAACTATAATCTGCTGGGCAACTTCACCGCCCAGGAGAACGTCGAGGCGCCCATGGTGCTGGCCCGCATGGGCCGGCGTGAGCGCAAGCAGCGCTCGCGCGACCTCCTCGAACGCGTCGACCTGGGAGATCGCGCCCACCACTACCCGAGCGAGCTCTCGGGCGGCCAGCAGCAGCGCGTGGCCATCGCCCGCGCCCTGGCCAACGACCCGCCCATTCTCATCGCCGACGAGATGACCGGCGATCTGGACTCCGAGACCGGCTTCGCCATCATGCGCCTGGTCGCCAGCCTGAACGCGGAAGGCATGACCGTCGTCTTCGTCACCCACGACCCGCGCATGGCGGAGTTCGCCAGCCGCACTATTCAGCTCCGCGACGGCCGCCTCCTCGACGGCGAGCCCGAGCCCCTCCCCACCCCCCACGCCCCGGTCCCCAATCCCTGATCCCACTACCCACGCCGCAATCTGCAATCGTATGGCCCT
>JBFGLK010000638.1:0-2295 GCA_041576195.1 Promineifilaceae bacterium (SeqCode) | reverse complement strand
TGCGCATGTACACCCTGCTCGTCGCCACCATCCTGGCGGCGCAGCTTCTGCTCTGGCGCTGGGTGCGGGGACAACGGCTGGCCGACTGGGCCGGGCAGGTGTTCTTTCTGGCCGTGAGCCTCTACGTCCACTACTATGCGCTCCTCGTGGCGCTGGGCCAATACGTCTTCTTCTCGCTGCGCTACCGCCGGTTCCGGCCGCTGCTGGGCCGCTGGGCCGCCGGCCTGGTCCTCGTCGGGCTTCTCTTCAGCCCGTGGGCGATCCAGATCGCCACGACGGGCGGCTTCGAGCAGGCGGCCATCGCCTGGATCCCGGCCGCCCGCTGGGTCGAGCCCCTGCTGACGCTGGTCAGCTTCAGCGCCGGCCCGACGGTGTCACCCGGCGCCTGGTGGCTGCTCCTGCCGGCAGCGGTCGCCGGCGTCGGCCTGATCACCGGCGCCGTGGCCTGGCGCCGGGAGCCGGCCTGGCAGTTCCTGGCGGCCTGGCTGGCCGTGCCGCTGGTCGTGGCCATGATCATCTCGCTCGACCTGCCCATCCCGGACAAGCGCTCGATCTACATGGACCGCTATCTCATCCTGTCGCAGCCGGCCTTCCTGTTGCTGGTCGCCTGGGGGTTGGACTGGCTGGGGACGCGGCGCCCACGGGCGACGATAGCGGCCGGGCTGATCGGGCTGCTGGCTCTGGTGCCGGCATTGAGCAACCTCTATTTCAGCCCGGCGCACGCGCGCCTCGACTGGCGGGCCGGACTCGACTACTATCGGGCCGGTCGCGAGGCCGGCGACATCCTGCTCCTGGATGCCGGCGACAACCTCATGTTCGCCTATTATGGGGAGGCGGACCTGCCCGTCGCCTACCTGCCGCCGGGGCCGACCGGGGCGGAGATCGCCGCCGTGGTGGCGGAGCTGGACCTGGCGTACCGTCGCCTCTGGGTGCTGCGCGGGGTGCACAACACCGACGCGCACGGCTTCTCCACGGCGCGCAACGCCCAGACCGCGGCCCTGCCGCACGAGGATCCCGTCCTGCGCTGGCTGAACGCGCGCGCGGCGCCACTGGCCACCTATCGGGCGCCGGGCGTCCTGGTGGCCGTCTATCCGCTGCCGCCGTGACCGTGCCCGATGCTTCCGGAAGACCGGCGATGCCGCCCCCAGTTCCAGCCGCCAATCTACGGACACGGGGGGCGTGGCCGCCACCGTCGCGGCAAAAGTAACCGCCGGATCCTGACATCTGTCACTGGGCTCGGCTTGGGCCGGTCGCTATGCTTGAACGGGGTTGGCGTGGACTGGCCGGCCCCCGTCGCTCCGGGCGCCAAGGGTCCCGGCGGCGCAACGATCCGGAGAGTCAAGCATGACGACCCTGAGTAATGGTCAACCCGTGCGCATCGACGCCCTGCTGCCGGCAGAGATGGCGGAGCGCGCGGAGAGCGTGGGCATGCGCAAGGTCGGGCTGCCCTTTATGCCCATGTTTATGCTGAGCGTCCTGGCGGGCTCGTTCATCGCCCTGGGCGCCATCTTCGCCACCACGGTGGCTGCCGGCACCGGCGGCGCCTGGCCCTACGGCGTCTCCCGCCTCCTCACCGGCATCGTCTTCTGCCTGGGCCTCATCCTGGTCATCGTCGGCGGGGCGGAGCTATTCACGGGCAATAACCTGATCGTCATGGCCTGGGCCGGCGGCAAGGTGAGCACGCGGGCCCTGCTGCGCAACTGGGCCATCGTCTATCTGGGCAACTTCGTCGGCTCGGTGGGCACCGCCGTGCTCATGCTGGCCAGCGGGCAGCACGCCTTCGGGGACGGCGCCGTCGGTCAGACGGCGCTGACCATCGCCAGTGGCAAGGTCAACCTTGGCTTCGTCGAGGCGGTGGCCCTGGGCATCCTGTGCAACACGCTCGTCTGCCTGGCCGTCTGGCTCACCTTCAGCGCCCGCAGCACGGTGGACAAGATCGCGGCCATCATCTTCCCAATCACGGCCTTCGTCGCCGCCGGCTTCGAGCACAGCATCGCCAACATGTATTTCATCAGCTACGGGTTGCTGCTGAAGCAATTCGCCGCCGGCTTCGCCGGGGCGACCGGCCTGGATCTGGCCGGGCTGACGTGGGGCACCTTCCTGTTTCGCAACCTGCTGCCCGTGACGCTGGGCAACATCATCGGCGGCGGCCTGCTGGTGGCGGCCGTCTACTGGCTCATCTTCCTCCGCCGCCGCGTCGACTGATGGCTGATTCCGACACCCCGCGCGCCGACCACACCCTAAGGGTGCTGCGCACCCTTAGGGTGTGGTTGCGAAGGCTCTTCGTCCGCCGCC
>JBFGLK010000637.1:0-2304 GCA_041576195.1 Promineifilaceae bacterium (SeqCode) | reverse complement strand
CGCCAGGACGGGAACGGCCAGCGAGCCGTCGGCCCGGTCAAACAGGACCACCTTGCCGTTGAGCGTGATGCCGCCGACAAGCCCCTGGGGCGTGATGATTGAAGAGGCCATCGGGACACCGGCCTCGGGCAGATCGGCGACCCAGCGAACGGTTCCGTCTGGGGCAAAGGACCAGAACTGATTCCCGTCGCCGAGATAGATGTTCCCCTGGCGGTCGAGCGTCGGCGAGCTAAGGGCGGCCAATGAGTCGAGGTCGGCGGGGCTGAGCTCAGGCTCGCTCTGCCACAAGAGGTTGCCGGCACGATCGAAGGCGTGCAAGTGACGGGTGCCCGGCCCGCCGCCGGAGACGGCGTAGAGCTGGCCTTCCGGCCCGAGCACGGGTGCCGGCAAGATCGCCAGACCGTCGAGCGCGGTCCAGGCGACCTGGTTGGCCGCCGGGACGACAAAAGGCACGAAATCGGAATTGCGCCCATCCCGATGCGCCCCGGCCCAGCCGGTCTGCGCATAGAAGGGGGTGTGGCCCCAGTCGGTCAGGCCGCCGGTGGGGACGGCCACCGCCACTGGCGCGCCCGCTGCCCCGGTAGGCGCCAGGTCGATGATCAGCCAGAATGCCAGGCAGATGAGCAAGGCGCTGCGCATGGTCAATCCTCCCCGGACGACCGTTCCGTCGCCCGCTTTCCCCTCAAGCTGCATCATGCCGCAGGTTGGCGCTGGCGTCAAGCAACAAGTCGTCCGGTCGAATCGTCCACAGCCGGCAGACGGACATGTGCTGGAATTTGCCCCGATGACTGCAGCTTCTGTTCTCGCGGGCTACGCCGTCTGGTAGAATGGAGCGGACCCTGGGGGCTTCGCAGGCCTCAGGGCGTCGGTGAGGGGTATGGGTCATGGGGAGTCAAGGCAGGAGCGAGATGCCCAGGCAGAGTCGGCTGGTCAGGCGGGACAGGCGATCGGGTCTGTTATCGGGCTGGCGCACGCTGCCGCGCAACGTGTGGGCCGTCACGCTGACCAGCTTCCTCACCGACGTTTCTAGCGAGATGATCTTCAACCTGCTGCCCCTCTACCTGGCCAACGTGCTCGGCGTGCGCACGGGCCTCATCGGATTCATCGAAGGGGTGGCCGAGACCGTGGCCAGCCTGCTCAAGGTCTTCTCCGGCTGGTTCTCCGACCGCCTGGGCACGCGGAAGCGGCTGGCGGTGGGCGGCTACGCGCTCTCCACGGTTATCAAGCCGTTGCTCTACCTGGCCGACAGCTGGGGCGCGGTGCTGGCTGTCCGCTTTGGCGACCGGGTGGGCAAAGGCGTGCGCACGGCGCCGCGCGACGCCCTGGTAGCCGACAGCATCGCCGCCGACCAGCGCGGCCTTGCCTTTGGCCTGCACCGGGCGGGCGACAGCGCCGGCGCCTTCGTCGGCGTGGCCATCGCATTGGGCGTCGTCTGGGTCAGCGAGCGGGGCGCCCTCACCCTGTCCCGGGAAACGTTTCAGCGGCTGGTGACCATCAGCCTGGTGCCGGCAGGCCTGGCCGTCGTCGCCCTGATCGCCCTGGCCCGCGAGCGCCCGCCCGGCGTCCGGGGCGAGCCTCCGCGCCTGAGCCTGCACGGATTCGACGCCCCGTTTCGCCGCTTCCTGTTCCTCGTCGTCCTCTTCACACTGGGCAACTCGGCGGACGCCTTCCTGATCCTGCGGGCGCAGGAGCGCGGCCTGGGGGTACTCGGCATCCTGGGCATGCTGGCGACCTATAACGCAGTCTATGCTATGGCTTCCGGGCCGGCCGGAAGTCTGTCGGACCGCGTCGGCCGGCGTCGCCTGGTCGCCGGGGGCTGGTTACTGTATGCCGGCATCTACCTGGGCTTTGCCCTGTCGACTGCGGCCTGGCACGTCTGGGCGCTCTTCGCGCTCTATGGTCTCTACTACGGCGTGGTAGAGGGGGCGGCGAAGGCGCTCGTGGCCGACCTGGTGCCGACAACGCGGCGCGGCACTGCCTACGGCCTCTACCACGCCGGCGTCGGCCTGGCGGCCCTGCCGGCGAGCGTCATCGCCGGCGTGTTGTGGCAGGGGCTCGGCGCCTGGCCCGGACTGGGCCCCGCCGCCCCGTTTGCCTATGGCGCCGCCCTGGCGCTGGCTGCCGCAATCCTCTTCTGGCGACTGGTGCCGGCAGTGGCGTAAGCCATCCCGCGCTCACCCCGCCCCAAGGAGCCGCCCGAGTTCGCCCGTGCTCGCCAGGATGTGGTGAGCCCCGGCCCGGACCAGCTCACGGCGCCGGCCGAAGCCGCAGAGGACGCCCACGCTCCAGGCACCGGCCCGCCGG
>JBFGLK010000636.1:0-2306 GCA_041576195.1 Promineifilaceae bacterium (SeqCode) | reverse complement strand
GGGCTGGCAGACTTGAGCGCCCGCAAGATCATCCTCCTGGCCCACCACGGCGTCACCGCCGACTACATCCGCGCCCTGGCCGACGCCGGCCTCACCGATCTGAGCGGGCGCCACATCGCCCAGCTGGCAACCCACGGCATCAGCGCCGACTATGTGCGCGGCCTCCGCGAGGCCGGCTTCACCGACCTGAGCCTGCGCGACATCGTCAAGCTGGGGACGCACGACGTCAGCCTGGAGTTCGTCCGCCGCTTTCGCAAGCTGGACCTGCCCGGCCTGTCGATTCGCGACCTGGTGCAGCTGGCCATTCATGACGTGCAACCAGACTATGTCCGCCAGGCCCGCGAGCTGGGCCTGACCGATCTCTCCATTCGCCACCTGGTCCAGATGGGCATCCACGACGTGCGCCTGGACGACGTCACCCGGTACCGGGAGATGGGTCTGGCGCCGCTCTCGCCGCGCCTGCTGGTGCAGATGGCCATCCACGACGTGACGCCAGAGCTGGCCAAGAGCGTCCTGGCCTTAGACCTGAGCGACTTCGAGCCGCGCGACCTGGTGCAGATGGCCATTCACGGCCTGAGGCCGGCCTACGTGCGCGGCATCGGCGAGCTCGAGCTCCCCGACCTCGAGGCCGACGACTTGATACACTTCGGTATTCACGGGCTGAGTCTGGAGGAGGCCCGGGCGGCCAAGGAGATCCACGGCAAGGTACTGACGGCCGAGGATCTCCGCCGCCTGGCAATGCAGGCAGCCTAGCGGCCCATTGGCCGGGAGCGGCGTGCGGGCGTCGTCCCGCGCGCCGCTCCCGGTCATACGGCGGTAGCCACGGCGGTCAGCGCCAGCACCGCCGCGGCCAGGGCCAGGTTCAGGCGCAGGAGCCGCAACTCCTGCCGGGCCAGCTTCTGTCCCTCCACCTGGGCCAGCGCGGGCTTTGCCTCCGCCAGAAGGGCGAGGCGGTCCATCGCGGGGTAGAGCCGGAGCTGGAGTCCGGCGGTGATGAGGACCATGCCGGCAAACGCCACGTGCTTGACGAGGATGGCCCCGGCCCAGACGCTATCGATCGTCAGAAAGCCATGATAGTTGGGATCGGTCGTCATCTGCACGAAGCCGGTGATCAGCAACAACACCAGGCTGCCGTTCGCCCAGGGCACAAAGCGCCGCTGGAGCTGAAGCCACTGGTTTGCCGCCAGCGTGCCGCGCCGCAGCGCCGGCCAGGCCACCAGTCCCATCAGGGCCAGTCCACCAAGCCAGATGACGGTCGCCAGCAGGTGAATGGCGTAGGAGATGGCCAGGAGCCAGAACGTCATCGCCGCCTTCCCGCCGCCATCACTTCGGCATCGCCTTGAGCGCCTCGTAGGCGGCCCGGGGGGTGCCGTCCGGCAGCACGATCGACCACCAGTATTCTTCGTTGGCCTCCGGCGTCCAGTGGTACTCGGCGATGTAAATGGTCGTCATCAGGCCGATCCAGGGCTGCCAGTTTTCGCGCGCATACGCGTAGGCCTGAACCAGGTAGTCCGCCTGTGTCTGCTCGTCGACGGCAAACCAGGCGTACTCCGGCCGGAAGGGATCGAGCGTCCACCCCATCTCCAGGATGACGACCTGCTTGGCCTCATCGCCATGCTCCACCATGATGGCCCGCATGTCCTCGACGCGCCGGAAGGTGAACGAGCGATGGCCGTAGAGCCGCTCCCCCTCTTCCGGTGAGACGTCCGGCGCGGCCCGATAGCCGGGGGCATTGACGCCGAGAGCGTCGAAGGCGGTCCCGGCGCCGGCAGCGTACATGGCCCGGAGGTAGTCAGTATCGGGCATAGCAGTCGGGGGCTCGACCCCGGTGGGCGCCAGGCCGGCGCTGATGACGACGGCCGCCGGGTCGGCGGCCTTGATCGCCCCGTAGCAGCCGCGGAGCAGCGCCGCGTAGGCGGCCGGATCAGGCGCCTGGCCTCCCCACTCCCGGCTCAAATTAGGCTCGTTCCACACCTGGTAAGCGGCGATGCGGCCGCGATAGCGGTCGGCAAGGACGCCGCAGAAGTCGGCGAAGTCGGCCGGATCGGCCGGCGGCATGTTTTCGTGGGGCTCGCTTCCGGGCGCCTGCGCCCAGAACGGCTGACGGTCAATGCGCACGAGCAGCTTCAGGCCCGCCGCTTCGACAGCCTCCACGATGAAGTCGGGGCGCCACCAATCGTACCGCCCCTTCTCGATGCCCTCGATGTCGCGCCAGGCGAACGATTGCTTCACCCAGCCGAACCCCATCTCCTGGATCAGGTTCAGATCGCGCACGGCGGTGTCCGGCTTCCACCATAAGAAAGCCT
>JBFGLK010000635.1:0-2315 GCA_041576195.1 Promineifilaceae bacterium (SeqCode) | reverse complement strand
GGGAACGGGCGCCTGCCGGCACGCGGCGCGGCCACGGAGGAACGGAATGATGCGCACCCGATACGACCGCCAGCTGGCCGACCTGCGGGAGCGCACGCTCCAGCTGGGGAGCCTCGTCAACGAAAACATCCTCCGGACCGCCCGCGCGCTGCGGAGCCTCGACTGGGCCGCCGCGGAGGACCTGGTCGCCGCCGACCGCACGGTCAACGACTTGCGCTTTGGCCTGCGCCGGGATGGCCTGACGCTCATCGCCCGGCAGGCGCCGCTGGCCCGCGACCTGCGCCTGATCGAGACGGCGATTGAGTTCGCCGATGAGCTGGAGCGTATCCACGATCACGTCAAAGGCGCGGCGCTCCTCATCCTTCGACGCCAGCCCACCTCGCCGCTTCCCGACGTGGCCGAGTGGACGGCTACCATGGCCGATCTCACGCACAACATGCTGAACCAGGCGCTCAAGGCATATGCCGACGACGACCAGGCGCTGGCCCGGCAAGTGGTGACGATGGACGACGCCGTCGATCAGCACTATCGCGATGTCTATACAGCGGTCATGGCCTACTTCGGCGCCCACAACACGGGCATCCACGAGGCCAACGACCTGCAGTTCCTCGCTCGCAACTTCGAGCGCATGGCGGACCGCGTTTCCAACCTGTGCGAGTGGGTCGTTTACGACCGCACAGGCCAGTACGAGGAGTTTGACGTGGAGCAAGAGGCGCCGCCCCCATACGGCCGGGCGCCCGAGTCGCCGGATGACGAGCGATGACGCGGACTGTGCTCTTCCTCTGCACCGGGAATTCCTGCCGCAGCCAGATGGCCGAAGCGCTGGTCAACCATTACCTTGGAGGGCAATGGCGCGCGGTCAGCGCCGGCACCGACCCGGCCGGCTTCGTCCATCCACTCGCCCTCCGCGTCCTGGAAGAGTTGTGGGTGCCTACAGATGGCCTGCACTCGAAGGTGGCCGCCGCCTTCCGTGAGGCCGATCTGGCTCTGGTGATCACCGTCTGCGACGACGCGGCCGAGCGCTGCCCGGTCTGGCTGGGTCCGGGCCGCCGCCGCCACCTCAGCTTCCCCGACCCGGCACGGGCCGAAGGTGCCGAGGAGGAACGTCTGGCGGTCTTCCGCCAGGTGCGCGACGACATCCGGGCGCGCGTCCTGGGCGCGCTACGGGAGGAGCAGGAAGGGGCAGAGCCTGCCTCCGGGGCGCCCGCATGACTCTCGAGCGAAAGCCGACCACGCGCGGTGCGTTTGACCGCGATCTGCAGCGCCTCCAAGCCGAGCTGCTTAGTCTGGGCAGCATGGTCGAAGGGGCCCTCGTCGACGCTGTGGCGGTGCTTGCCAGGCGGGACCACGGCGGCTCGCAGCGACTTATCGCCTGGGATCGGCACGTGAACGAGCGGCGCTTCGCCATCGAAAATGACATCCTGACGCTCATCGCCCGGCAACAGCCCGTCGCCGGCGACATGCGCGTGCTCGCCGCCGGGCTGGAGATCGCCACCGAGCTCGAGCGCGTCGGCGACTACGCCAAAGGCATCGCCCGCATCAACTTGCGCCTGGATGCCGATTTTGACCACGAGCCTTACATAGCCACCCTGGGTGAGATGGCCCGTGGGGCCAGCGCCATGATACAGCGGGCGCTGGAGGCATACGCCTGGCGCGATGTAGCGCTGGCCCGGCGGATCCCGCAGGACGACGCGGCCGTCGACGCGGGCTATCAAGCGGTGCACCGGGCGCTGATCAGCTATGCGGCGCGCTATGCCACCACGAGCGCCGCCGACAACGCCAATACGATGCTCTGGGCGGCCCATAACCTGGAACGGGCCGCCGATCGCGCGGTCAACATCTGTGAGCGAGTGATTTTCATGGTCACGGGGACCATGGAGGAGTTAAGCGGCGCCTAGGGCAGTCGGCGCCTAGCGAGGCGCCAGATCGCGCGCTGCCGGCAGGCCCCCCATCCCGACGGCCGCCTCGACAGCGCGGACGATCGCCCTGGCCACCACCTCGGCGGCCAGGGCCCCGACGACGCTGGCCTGCGTCTTCACCACCCCGGTGGACAGCGTGAAGAGCGTGTCCCCATCCCCCAATGTGTGCGCCGGCCTGACGGCCCGGGCGAGGCCATCCTGGGCCATCGCGGCCACGCGACTGGCCTCCATCTTCGTCAGTGCACCGTTCGTGGCCACGACGCCGATGACGGTGTTGTCCGGAGCCGGAGGCCACGGATAACCCTGATCGGCCCAGTCGTGCATCACCGGCAGGGTGCCCAGGAGACGGCCATCGTCGTCGCGCACGCCGGCCAGGAGGCGCCCATTGGTGGGATC
>JBFGLK010000634.1:0-2321 GCA_041576195.1 Promineifilaceae bacterium (SeqCode) | reverse complement strand
TCGTAGGCGTCGGTCACCCCAAGAATGGAGACCGGCCGGCGCACGATCAGGGTGTCCCGATTGATGAAGAGGATTTCGCGGCTGGCCGCGTAGTATTGCCAGGTGCGCCAGATCCAGCGGCGGCCGAACCAGAGCCAGACGACGAGCCAGATGACCAGCAGGATGCGCCAGACTGCCACAAAGATGGGTCGAGCCTCGGCGAAGCCGAACCGGCTGAAGAGCCCGACGACGATGAAGCCGGTCATGACCAGCCAGACGAGCATGAGGAGCGAATAGAGGGCGAACAGCCAGGGGCTGCGCTCTGCCGGCAGGGTGACCTTCTGCCAACTCTCCTGCTCCTCGATCACGATAGGCCCGTTGTTCAGCTGCATGGCTGATTGGCCGCTCCAGGTCTAGTAGCCGGCGAATTGGGGGGCAGCCCGCCATGGGCTACAATCCGGCGCCATGGTCCGCACCCGCCACCTGCTACGCTCTAGCGTCATTGTTATCATCTTTTTCGGGTTCGGCAAGCTAACCGGACTGGTACGCACGCAGCTCGTGGGCCGCGCGTTTGGGACCGGTCCGGCGTTTGACGCCTTCACCGCGGCCAACCAGCTGCCCGAGGTGTTCGTGACGCTGATCGCCGGGGGAGCGCTGGCGGCGGCCTTCATCCCCGTCTACTCGGGGCACCTGACCAGCAAACCGGCGCGCGAGGCCGCCCGGCTGGCCAACGTCATCCTGACGTTGGTGCTGGCGGTGCTTGGAGGCATCTCGGCGCTGGGCATTCTCATGGCGCCGTGGCTCACGCGGACGTTGCTGGTGCCCGACTTCACGCCGGCGCAGCAGGCGCTGACGGCCTCGCTCATGCGCGTCATTCTGGTGCAGACGACGCTCTTCGGCGTCAGCGGCGTGCTGAGCAGCATCCTCAACGCCCATCAGCACTTCGCCCTGCCCGCCCTGGCGCCGGTCGCCCTGGACATTGGCTATGTTGCCGGCCTCGTCCTGCTCGTGCCGGCGCTGGGGATTCACGGGCTGGCCTGGGGCACCGTCCTGGGCGGCGTACTGCACATCCTCATCCAGGTGCCCGCCCTGGTCCGGCACCGCATTCGCCTCGCCCCGCGGCTCGACGTGCGCCTGGCCGGCGTGCGCGAGATCCTGGTCTTGATGGGCCCGCGCATTGTCACCCTGGGCGCAGTGCAGATCGCCGACCTGTTTATCATTCGCCTGACGTCGGGCCTGCCGGCAGGCAGCACGGCCGGCTACTTCTACGGCTACTACCTGCAGCAGCTGCCGGAGACGCTCCTGGGCACGGCCATCGCCATCGTCGTCTTCCCGACGATGGCCGAGCTCTACAACGCCGGGGACCTGGCCGGCCTGCGCCGCACCGCGGCGGGCGCGCTGGGTATCATCTGGACCCTGACGGTGCCGGCGGCGGCCGGGCTCGTGCTCCTGGGCGAGCCGGCCATTGCGCTCTTCTTCCAGCGCGGGGCGTTCGACGCCGCATCGACGCGCCTGGTCTACGGCATCCTGCTCTTCTTCAGCGTGCGGGTCGTGAGCGAGGCCAGCCTCGAGATCCTGGCCCGTCTCTTCTACGCCCGCCACAACACTGTCACGCCGATGGTCGTGGCCCTCGTCTGGCTGGCGGTCACGGTGGCCCTGTTCTACACGCTGACCGGTCCCCTCGGTGTGCGCGGGCTGGCCCTGGCCAGCACCGTGGCCTTCACCGTGCAGGCGGCGATCCTCTTCGTGCTCAACTGGCGCGAGCTGGGCGGGCTGGAGGAGCGGGCGCTGGCGGCGGCGGCCGGCCGGGCGTTGGCGGCGACGGCCGGCATGACGGCGGTCATCCTCGCGTTGCGGGCGATCATCACGAGTCCGCCGCTGTTTCTGCTGGCCGGCGGCGGCCTGGGCGTGCTGGCCTACGCGGCGCTGCATCTGGCGCTGGGCGGGCGGGAGCTGCCGGCCTTGTGGCGGCTGGTCCGGCGCACCGAGCAACCTCGCGTGGTCGAGTAGTCGGCCGCATCGCGCCCGGCCGGCGGAGCGGACGGGGGCGCGCAGAGCAAGGGCTGGGCCAGGCGAAACACCCGACAGTTGTCCCCGTACAAATGCCTACGCCAAAACAGTGAACGATCGTTCAAAAATGTGTCCTCGATCTTGACAGTGCCGAACATGCGTGCTAGACTACGCACATCTGTTCGGGGACGGCAAGGAAAGGAGTGGGAATTCATGGCCAATATCTCGGGTCGGGAAACGACCTTGCAAAGGACGCTGGATTCGCTGACCAAGCGGTACGGTGACGGCATCATCATGCGCCTTGGGGAGGCCTCACACTTGAACGTCGACGT
>JBFGLK010000633.1:0-2324 GCA_041576195.1 Promineifilaceae bacterium (SeqCode) | reverse complement strand
TCCGCCCACACCTGGTCGGCCCCGATCCTCGCCACGCCCCACTCGACGACCTCGATGTCCGAGATGGTCGGTTCGGGGACGCGGAAGGTCCGCGAGGCCTCAATGCGGGCCACGTCGCGCCGCGCCGCCAGCGCGTCCAACGTGGCGACGTTAGAGCGCACCTGGATGGCGTTGACAATGAAGAACGAGTGGATGCTGCTGACGTTTCCGGCTTTCTGTTCTGCGCGCAGGAACTCAAGCAAACCGGCCTGACTGCTGGCCGCGGTCTCGCGCAGGACATCGTAAACGACTTGCCCGCGCGTGCTCCAATCGCTGATGCCGGCAGCCGCGTTCAAGTCGGCCTGCGTCGTCAGATAGACCAGGTATTTGCCCTGGCCCTCGATGATCACGCTGTCTCTCAACCCGGGCTCGATCTTGTCCGCCTGGCCGGCCTGCGTCGGGGCGAAACCCCGGGCGAAGATCAGCAGGCCGCCAAACAACACGAGGCTCAGGAAGAGTAGCGCCTTACCTTTCGATTTCACGTTGATCTCCTTTATCTGGTCCTTCTGGGGTCAACAGACAGGGTGCTGACAGGGCCCTGTCGCCTGGGTGGGGGTGTGGGAAGGGGGTCCGGCGAACCGGCTGGGTCGTGGGCGAGATACCTCCTGGCAGAGCGGCCGCTGCCCGCAGGCGCGCAGCACCGACCCGACTGTCGCGGTCAATCACCCGACGGATCGAGTGCGGGCGACGACGAGTGATTCGGGCGCGTGGGTGCGGATCGCAAGGAAGACCTGGATATGGCAGCAGTTACGCAAGCAAATGATTGGCGACGAGCTCCACGGGTCATGAGCACGGTATGACGCGTAGGGCCCGATAAGCAACGCTGAATAGCATAGCCCACTCGCTGCCGGCAGGCAAAAAGCGCGCCACTGACGCCCGGTTTTGGCGGCGACCTCGCCCTCGCCGTCCGGCGCGGCTTCCGCTTGGCGTTTCCCCGGGGCCGCCCTACAATCCTGGCGGGCCTGGGCCTGCGCCGGGTCATCGCCTACCACAGGGAGAGTCTCACATGCGCCTTGGACTGATGATCGGCTACGCCAGCGTGAACGTCCGCCTGCCGCTGGATCTCGTCAAGGAGGCGGATCGGCTCGGCGTCTATGCCGTGTGGACGTCGGAAGCCTATGGCTCCGACGCCGTCTCCCCACTCGCCTGGCTCGGCGCCCACACAAGCCAGATTCGGCTGGGCACGGCCATCATGCAGATGCCGGGGCGGACCCCGGCCAACACCGCGATGACCGCCATGACCATGAACCAGCTCTCCGGCGGCCGCTTCTTACTGGGCCTTGGCCTGAGCGGGCCGCAGGTCGTCGAGGGCTGGCACGGCGTCAGCTACGCCCGCCCATTGACCCGCACCCGGGAGTATGTGGCGATCGTGCGCCAGGCGCTGGCCCGCCGGCAACGGCTGACCTACGAGGGCGAGATCTATCGCATCCCCTACGAAGGGCCGGACGCCACCGGTCTGGGCAAGCCGCTGAAGAGTACGCTCCGCGCCGATCCGGACATTCCCATCTACCTGGCGGCCATCGGGCCGAAGAACGTCGCCATGACGGCCGAGATCGCCGACGGCTGGCTGCCCATCTTTTTTTCCCCGGCGAAATACGATGAGGTCTATCGCCCGCACGTCGAGGCGGGCTTCGCCCGGGCGGGCGACGGCAAGGACACACGCCGCTTTGACATCGCCCCCATGGTCTCCGTCGTCATGGAAGACAATCTCGAGGTCGCCTACAACATGCTGCGGCCGATGCTCGCGCTCTACATCGGCGGCATGGGCGCGCGCGACCGGAACTTCTACAACGATCTGGCGGTGCGCTATGGTTACGAGGCGGCGGCGGCCCGCGTCCAGGAGCTCTATCTGGACGGGCGCCAGGGCGAGGCGATGATGGCCGTGCCGGAAGGCCTGATCGACGAGGTGGCCCTGGTCGGGCCGAAGGCGCGGATCCGAGAGCGCCTCTCGCTCTGGCTGGACAGCCCGGTCACGACGCTGAACATGACTGTGTTCAACGTCGAGACGCTGCGCGCGATGGTCGAGCTGGTGGGCGAGCGCGCCTGAGACATTGATGGCCCGGCGCGTCCCTGAACTGGCCCCCTATCGCGGGTGCCCGGCCGACGAGGTGCTGGGCTATACGCCCCTGGGTGTCGGCTGGTTGCGTGGCGCCGGCGATCTGAGCGCCGGGACGGTGCCGGCAGGCTTCGTCGAGCGCCTCGAGCCGTATTGCCGTCCCGAGGCGACCGTCTGTCACGCCCGGGTGGCCCGGCCCTGCCCCCTCTGTCACCAGGAGGTGCCGCCC
>JBFGLK010000632.1:0-2333 GCA_041576195.1 Promineifilaceae bacterium (SeqCode) | reverse complement strand
GCCGTCATGCTGGACGCCATCGAGTCTTTTGGCCGGCACCTGCCGCTGGTTGCCCTGCGCCAGGGCGGGCCTCTGGACCTCATTGTCACCGGCGCCTCGGCGGTCAACACGGCCGGTATTCGCTTCGGCAAAGGGCATGGCTTCTTCGACCTGGAGT
The DNA here is from genome assembly GCA_041576195.1 of Promineifilaceae bacterium (SeqCode). Taxonomy (GTDB): domain Bacteria; phylum Chloroflexota; class Anaerolineae; order Promineifilales; family Promineifilaceae; genus JAGVTM01. The sequence continues at coordinate 2,176 of JBFGLK010000632.1, read as the reverse complement.
GGGCCATCTTCTGCCAGCTGGGCGTGGCCGACCAGGAGACGCCGGTCGTGGCCTTCGTGCACGACTGCCAGGTGGTGGACATCGAGCTGGAGATGAGCCCGTTCGACACCATCTGCGATCTGATCGTGACGCCGACGCGTTTGCTGACGATCCCCAACGCCCGCAAGCCGACCGTGGGCGTCATCTGGGATCGGCTGGAAGAAGGGATGATGGCCGACATCCCACCGTTACGAGAGCTGCGAGCGTTGACCATGACGCCGGGCGTGGCCGGCGCGCAATGAAGGGGGGAGCGGGAGGATCTATGGCCAGAGCTGACTGGCTGGCTGTTGTGTGACCGGAGTGGAAGGTTACCGTTTATGGAGGGCATGAGACATGTCTACAGCCGAATACACAACCCCGACTTCATCCACGCGTTTTTTCGTCGCTTCCGCCATCTGGGCCGCCGTCATCATCCCGCTGGCCTGGCTCAGTAGCACCTTTCTTTCCATCCCCGGGGCCTTTGGCGCCGGCTACTTCTGGCTACCGCAGATGGCGATGCCCACGGGCGCCTTCTTCCTCGGCCCCTGGGGCTGGCTGGCGGCGGCCGTCGGCACCTTCTTTGGCGGCATGATTGCCGGCAGCCCGCTGCTGATCAATATCGCCCAGAACCCGGTGCCGGCATTCCTGGCCAACGCGTTGCTCTTCTGGCTTCTCCTCAAGGCGTTTCGGGTCCAGGTCGGCGCCGGCCTGATGGAACGGAAGCAGCGCAGCCTGAGCAGCATCGTGGCCATCGTGGCCGGCACGGTGGTGGTCGCCGTGGTCGCCGGTTACTTCATCGGCCAGGCGACCGAGTCGCTGGGCATCTCCTCGCGCTGGGGCTACCTGGTCACTCTGCTCCTGACCATCCCCGCCTGGTACCTGCTCGGCGTGCCGCTGAACCGCAACGTCGTCCTGGCCCTGCTGGCCATCATCATCTCCAGCGTCGTCAGCGCCGCCATGGGCGCCTACGCCTGGGCCACCATCGGCGAGATGGGCCCGAGCGCCTGGACGATCGTCTTCCCCGGCTGGGCCCTGGGCGACATTGTGGCCGGCAGCCTGGCCATCCCGCTGATGTGGACGATTAAGGACGAGATGGCCTATCGTGGCCTGAACTGGTCGGGCTAACCAGAGCGCTGCACCGGCAGCGCGCAAGACGGGCAAGGGTGGATGTGGGTGACGCGGCCCCCGACTAATCCGGGCGGACCGCGTCATCCCTCGCCTCCCGCCTGATCATCGCGTGCCGGCAGCGCCGCCCGTTGTGGGGCGGCCGCCACCCGACCGCCGCCCCGGAGGGAGAAGCGCCAGTGGACAAGCCGCGGGGAATGGGGTTCCTCAAGCCCACGCCACGCCTGATCGTCTTCGCCGTCCTGAGCACCCTGATCACGCTGCGCAGCGACTGGCCCTCGGTGATCGTCGCCCTGGTCATCGGCCTGGGCCTGCTCATCGCCGGCGGCAAATACCCGCGTCCCGGCCTGCTGGCCTGTCTCAGCGCCTTCGCCTTGACGTTTGTCGGCCACGCGGTGACCGCCGCGGAGCCAACCGCCACCTTCCTCATCTTCAAGCTCTCGCCGGACAGCGTGCTCAAGGGATTGCGGCTGGGGCTGCGTCTGGCGGCCATGATCCTCCCGGCCATCGCCTTCATCGCCGTCACCCCGTTACCCGAGTTGCTGGAGGCCTTTCGCGGCCTGCGCATCCCGGCGGCCGCCGAGATGTATCTGACCATCGTGCTGCGCTACGTGGACATCCTGTGGTACGACATCGAGATCAGCATGAAGGCCATGGCCGTGCGCGGCGTCAACTGGGAGGGCGGTTTCCGGGAGAAGATCCCGGCCTTTCGCCGGCTTATGCTGCCCCTGATCTTCCGCATCCTGGACCACGTCGATGGGCAGTCGCTGGCCATCGACAACCGGGGTGGCGTCCTTGCCTCGCGGGAGGCGCAGCCCCTGGCGGAAGACGCCCCGGCGCTGGTGATGCGGGACGTGCACGTGCTTTATGGGGGGCGTGGGGCGGCCGTGGCGGAGCACGCTGTGAGCGCGCTCGACCTGACCATTGCCCAGGGCGAGGCGGCGGTGTTGCTGGGCCGGATCGGTGCCGGCAAGACGACGACCCTGCTGCTGTGCACGGGCCTCATCCCCAAGAGCCTGGGGCGCATGCGGGG
>JBFGLK010000631.1:0-2366 GCA_041576195.1 Promineifilaceae bacterium (SeqCode) | reverse complement strand
GAGTGATGTCCTTGTCTTTTAGAAGCACCCTGCCCGACTTGGTCTCCAGCATCCCCAGCATCGCCTTCATCGCTGTCGATTTGCCGGCGCCGTTGGGGCCCACGATCACCGCGATCTCGCCTTCGTTCACGTCGATGGTGCAACCTTTTAATATATCCGCGCCGCCGTAGCCCCCGACCATCGCTTCGCCGATCAGCGAACAGGTTTGTTTCCCGCTTGCATTGCCGGATTGTTCCGTTTCCACAGCGGGTTCTTTATTTTTCAAGCCCCGCCCCAGATAAGCTTCGATGACGCTGGGGTCGGTCGTCACCTCTTGGTAACTGCCTTCGGCGATCTTGCGCCCGTAATCCATGGCGATCACCCGATCGGAAACCCCCTTGACCAGGCGCATGTCGTGCTCAATGACGAGGATGGTGAATCCGCGCTCGTCCCGCAGGCGGCTGATGAGCCGGGTGATCTCGGCCGTCTCGCGCGGGTTCATGCCGGCAGCGGGCTCGTCCAACAACAGGAGCGTGGCCTCGGTGGCCATGGCCCGGGCGATCTCGAGCCGGCGGCGGTTGGCGTAGGAGAGGACGAACGCCGGCTGATGCAGGCGATAGCCGACAAGCCGGGTGCCAAAAAACGCGAGCTGCTCCTCGGCGTGCCGGCGCACGCGCTCCTCTTCACGACGCTGGCCGGGGGTGCGCAGAATGGCCCCAAAGACGCCGGCTTGGCTCCGGCTGTGCTGGCCGACCATGACGTTTTCCAGGATGGTCATGTTGGGAAAAAGGCGGACGTTCTGAAAGGTGCGGGCGATGCCGCGGCTCGTGATCTGGTGCGGGGGCAGGCCGCGGAGCTCCTCGCCGCGGAACTGGATGCTGCCGGCATCCGCCGGATAGAAACCCGTGATCAGGTTGAAGAGCGTCGTCTTGCCGGCGCCGTTCGGGCCGATGACGCTGACGATCTCGCCCGTATTCACATGCAGGTCCATGTGATCGACGGCGTTGAGACCCCCGAAGCTTTTGACCAGCCCGCTGACGGCGAAAATGGACATCGACGACCTCTTGCACGGCCCGCACGGCGCGCCTGCCGTGACGAGATTATAGCGCTCGCAGGTGGGCGGTCAATCGCCCGGCCGCCGGCGGGCGCGTTGGCGATTGATCGGCGGCCCCATATAATCAACCTCAGGCCGCCGGCCCGCGCCGACCGGTGACGGTGGGCGGCGAAAGGTCCGAGTATGCTGGGTCACACGACGACGACTTCTGGCGCCCGAAAGGGCGACTCCCACTGGCGGGCAGGGGCGCGACGCCACCTGCGCGAGCTCGTGCAATATCGCTTCCTGTTGCGCAACCTGGTGGCGCGCGACCTGAAGGTGCGCTACAAGAACTCGGTCCTGGGTGTCCTCTGGAGCCTGCTCAACCCGTTGCTGATGATGGTCGTCTTCTCGCTCGTGTTCAGCATCTTTCGTGGCGGTGGGTTGCGCCAATACTCGGTCTTCTTTCTGGTCGGGTTGATCCCCTGGAACTTCTTCAGCAGCTCCTTGATGACCGGGACGCAGTCGATCAGCGGCAACGCGGCGCTGATCAAGAAGGTCTACTTCCCGCGGGAGTTGCTGCCGGCATCCGCCATCCTGTCCAACCTGGTCAACTTCCTCATCGCCCTGCTCGTCCTGCTGGTCTTTCTCTACGCCTCCGGCCTACCGCTGTCGATTCACGCGCTCTGGCTACCAGTGATCCTGATGACCCAGCTCATCTTGACCTATGGGCTGGCCCTGCTGTGCGGCGCCCTGCATGTCTTCTACCGGGACGTGGTGATGATCCTGGACGTCGTGCTGCTGGCCGGCTTCTTCCTGACGCCAATCTTCTACCCGTTGGAGCTCTACGGGTCCGAGGTCGTGATCGCCGGGCTCAGCTTCGTGCCGGCGCAGGTGATGCGCTGGCTGAACCCGATGGCCTCGATCGTCGACGCTTATCGCACAGTGCTGTGGGGGACCACTGGCAGTGCCGGCCCGGTGGCCATGGACATCGCCTTCCTGGCCCGCACGCTGGTCACGGCGCTCCTCGTCCTGGCCCTGGGCTACGCCGTCTTCAGCCGGACGCAGCACCTGTTCGGCGAGAAGCTGTAGCGCCGCGGCCCGCTTCTATGAGAACCTGTTGCCTCCATAACACGCCCCGCTGGCCGGTGGCCGCCTGGCTCCTGGCCCTGCTCGCCCTGGGCGCTTGCCAGGGGCCGCGCGCGTTGGGCCAGGGAGCGCCGCTGCCCACGCTGGCGCCCACGGCGGCCCGGCTGGCCACGGCCGCCCCGGCGACCCCGCTGGCGGCCATCCCGGCGACGGTCACCCCCACGCCTGCCGCGACGGACGAGGCGAACCCGGCCACCGCGACGCT
>JBFGLK010000630.1:0-2375 GCA_041576195.1 Promineifilaceae bacterium (SeqCode) | reverse complement strand
GTAGAGCAGGCCCAGGTTGAAGCAGACGGCCGGGCTGCTGACGCCGGCGGCCATGGCCTCTTCGTAGGCCAGAATCGCCTCGTGGACCATGCCCCGCGTCTGGTAATCAAGACCGCGGCTGATGAAGGCGTCGCGCTCCGCCTTGCTCGGGCCGCCCAGAGGTGCTTCCTCCTCCTCGAAGAGCTCTTCGGCCAGCTGCTCCATGGCCATGCGGCGCGCTTCCTGGACCGGGCTGACGATCTCCTCGTCGTCTTCGCGCGGCCACGGCAGCTCCGCCCCGGGCGGCCGCAGGGGATCGTCCGACAGGCTGGCGCCGGCGGGCAGGCCGTTGCCGGCATCGGGCGCCAGGCGCTCGCCGTGCTGGATCATCTCCAGGGCCGTGAGCACGTCAGCGTTGCGCGGGTCGAGTTTGAGGGCGGCCTGGCAGGTCTGGGCGGCCTTCTCTTTCTCCCCCAACGCCTGGAGGATGCGGGCGATGGCCAGGTAGGCGCGGATGGCCGCCCGCACGTTGCCCTGGCGCTGGTAGACCGCGGCCAACCGCTGGTGGCCGGCCAGCAGGTTGGGGTCGAGCTGGACGGCGCGCGTCCAGTTGTTCATGGCGTCGTCCAGCAGCTTCTGCTTGAGCAGCGCCTCGCCGATGGCCATGTAGGTCTGGCCGGCCTCGCGCCGCCGGCCAAGCTGCTCCTGCACGTCGGCGACCTGGCGGAGATAGATGACGTCCCCCTTGGCCAGCCGGGCCGCCTGCTTGTAGGCGTCCAGTGCCTCTTGCAGGCGTTCGAGCTCCAGGTAGGCCATGCCGATGCCGGCATAGGGCGCAGGCTCGGCCGGGAACTCGGCCACCGCCTTCTTAAACTCGGCGACGGCCTCCTCCCACTGCTGATCCCAGCTATAGGCGTGGCCGCGATTCAGGGATTCTTCGTAGCGTGCGCGGTCCTGTGCCACCGGCGACCCTCCGTCGGGACGACGAACGTAACCTTAAGCCAGCAGATGGGCCAGAATGGCCTTCTGGGCGTGCATCCGGTTCTCGGCCTGGGGGAACAGGACGGCGTGGGGGCCGTCGGCCACCTCGTCCGTGATCTCCTCACCGCGGTGTGCCGGCAGGCAGTGCATGACCAGACAGTCGGGTCGGGCCGCCGCCACCAGCGTCTGATTGACCTGGTAGGGAGGCATCACCAGGAGCCGGCGCTGCGTCTCGGCCTCCTGGCCCATGCTGGTCCACACGTCGGTGTAGATGATGTCCGCCCCGCGCACCGCGGCCATCGGGTCTTCCGTGATCTCGATGCGCGTGTCGGCCACCCGGAAGCGACGGGCCTGCGCCAGGTCGCCTTCGGTCAACTGATAGCCGGCCGGGGACCCCAGCGTCATATGCATGCCCATCTTGGCCGCGCCGAAGAGGAGCGAGCGGGCGACGTTGTTGCTGTCCCCGACGTAGGCCAGGTGGAGCCCGGCCAGCTCGCCCCGCTGCTCGCGGATGGTGAACAAGTCGGAGAACGCCTGGGCCGGGTGGTTGTAGTCTGAGAGGCCGTTGATCACCGGGACCCGGCTGTAGGCCGCCAGGTCGACGATGTGGCTGTGCTCGAAGACGCGGGCCATAATGCCGTCCACGTAGCTGGAGAGGACGCGGGCGACGTCGGGGATGCTCTCGCGCCCGCCCATGCGGATCTCGTTCGGGGAGAGGTAGAAAGCGTAGCCGCCCAGGTGGACCATGCCCATCTCAAACGAGACGCGCGTCCGCAACGAGGGCTTTTGAAAGACCAGGGCCAGGCTCTTGCCCTTGAGAATCGGCTCGTTGCCGCCGCTCCGCCACTCGTCTTTGAGCCGCTGCGCCAGGTCTAGAAGGCCGGTTATCTCGCTCGGAGAGAGGTCAGCCAGACTGAGAAAATGCTTCAACGCCGGGAATCTCCTGGTAGGTGGACGCAGGCCGGCCGACCGGCCAGCACAGCCCCACTACTTTAGCATAAGTGGCCCCAATCCAGGGCGGATTTGAGTGGGAAAAGTATACCACACGGCCCAGGGGCCGGAAAGAACCGGACATAATATTTCGTCTTGTATCGCTTTTTTGATTATGGTAACATAACGCCACACAGACGGTGGGGGCGCCTTGATAACGTGTCGTCGTAGTGCCAAAAACAAGTCGGGCCGCAACGAGGTAAGTGCCGCATGAATACTCTCCGAGAGCGACCGCAATGGGTCATCGTGATCGCCTTCGTCCTTGGTTTCGCCATCGGGCTCTTCGCCTTTGGCTGGGGGATAACGCCGGTCCAATACACGGGCGCCGGCCCCCAGGACCTGCTCCCGCGCTACCAGCAGACCTATCTGCGGACGCTGGCCGATCTGTACGCGTTCGACGGCAACCAGGAACGAGTGCGAGCGGC
>JBFGLK010000629.1:0-2376 GCA_041576195.1 Promineifilaceae bacterium (SeqCode) | reverse complement strand
TGCCGCGCACGCTGCTGGCCGCCGGTACCGAGTACCTGATTGAGGCGGCAGCCGGGCCAGGAGGCATGATCCATGCCGGCATGACCGTCGTCGCCAACGAGCACTGGGACGACGCCCTGCCCGTGCGCCTCGGCGGGCGCGACCCCTACAGCCAGTTCTTCACCGGTGTATCGCTTGGGCAGGTGCCGGTCGCCCACGCGGACAACGAGGACAAGCGGGCGCAAATGCTGGCATGGGTGGCGGAGGCGGACGTCATCGTCCTATCCAGCCAGCGCGCCATCTGGAACACTGCCCGCCTGCCGCTGACCTTTCCCCTGACCATGCGCTACTACGAGGCGCTCTTCTCCGGCGAGCTGGGTTTTGACCTTGCGGCGCAGTTTCACGCGACATTCCAGGTCGGCCCGCTCCATTTCAGCGACACTACCGGCACCGTCCGGTGGGGCTCCGGGCCGGTGATCGGCTGGCCGCCGCCGGGCCCTCTCGCGGCAGAGGAAGCATTCAGCGTCTACGACCATCCGCCCGTCTGGATCTTCGTGAAGGGCGATCGCTACGAGCCAGCCCGCGCCGCCGCCATCATCAACGCCGTCGATCTAAGCCAGCAGCTCTTCCAGACACCGGGCGAGGCCAGCCGCTCACCGAACGGCCTCCTACTAAGCGACGTCGCGTTCGCCGAACAACGGGCCAACGGCACGTTCCGCGAGCTCTTTCAGCCCGATGGGCTGCTAAACCGGCAGCCGGCGCTGGCAGCCGTGGTCTGGTGGCTGGCGATCGTCGCCCTCGGCTGGGTGATGCTACCGTTGATGTTCGTCGTCTTCCGCGGCTTGCCCGATCGCGGCTTTGGCCTTGGCCGGGTCCTCGCGCTCCTTTTCGTCTCCTATGGCGGCTGGATCGCCGCCAGCCTGAAGGTGGCGCCCAATTCTCGCGGGACTCTGTTATTCTGGGTGCTGTCGCTGGTCGTGCTCAATGCCGGCATCTTCCTCCGGCGCCGCGACGCCATCCTTTCTTTCGTCCGCCGGCAGCGGCGCCAGATCGCCCGTGTCGAGGTCCTCGGCGCTGCCCTCTTCCTGCTCTTCATCGGCATACGCCTTGGTAATCCCGACGTCTGGGACGTCATCTGGGGCGGTGAGAAGCCGATGGACCTTTCCTATTTCACCGCCGTCCTGAAGAGCACCACATTTCCCCCATACGACCCCTGGTTCGCCGGCGGCTACATCAATTACTATTACTATGGGTTTGTCTTTGTCGGTGCGCTGACCAAGCTGCTGGGCATCATACCGGCCACGGCCTACAACCTCATCCTGCCCATGCTCTTCAGCTTCACGGGCCTGGGCGCCTACACAGTGGCCTATAATCTGGTCGCGGCCCGAGACGACGGATCGCAGCCCGAAAACAGTGGGTCCGACGTTACCGGCACCGGGCCGGGGCGCCGGCACTCCCCCGCGGTCATCGCCGGTCTGGCCGCCGTGGCGCTTTGCCTGCTGCTGGGCAACCTGGACCAGGTCAACGTCATCTTTGGCGCCTGGCAGCGGACCAGTGACAGCACAGTGCAGACCGGCAGCGCCGCGCTGGACACGCTCGTGCGCACAGTGGACGGGGGGTGGGACATCCTGGTCGGCGGCCGGCCGCCGGCGATGTATCCGGGAGACTGGTTCTGGACCGCGACCCGGGCGATCGAAGCGGCGGACGGGGAGGTAGCGCCAATCACGGAGTTCCCATACTTCACATTCCTGTACGGTGACCTGCACGCCCATATGATCAGCATGCCTCTGATGCTGCTGGCGCTGGCCTGGGTTGTCGCGATCGCTCTGCAGACGCCGGCTGGCGGCCCGCTCGTCCTGGGCCAGCTGGTAGTCGGCGGACTGGCCATCGGCGCCCTGAGGGCTACCAACACCTGGGACTGGCCTACGTACCTGGTCCTCGGCAGCCTGGCCATACTCTTCTACGCGGCGCGCCGGCACAGTCGGTCCGGCTGGCGGGCCCTGGGCGAAGGCGCCTTCCTGGCGGCCGGCCTCGTCGGGCTGGCGGTGGTTGCCTTCCTTCCGTTTGCCGAGAATTACGGCGTTGGCTACGCGTCCGCGGCGCTGTGGGAGGGCTCGCGCACGACGCTCGGGGACTACTTGACCGTCTACGGCTTGTTCCTATTCCTGGCGGTCACGCACATCGCACGCGAGTTCCGCAGTTGGTCGCGGGGTTGGACCCTGGGTGGCCTCGCCCGGCTCGAACCAATCGGCGCCCACCTGCTCCTGGTTGTCCTGGGCTTCCTTGGCCTGCTGCTGGTCCTGCTTCTCCGTGGATACTGGATCGCGCCACTCGTCCTCTTCCTGGTGGCCGCTTCTGGCCTGCTCAGCCTGAGGCCCGGGCTGCCGGCAGCCCGCC
>JBFGLK010000628.1:0-2382 GCA_041576195.1 Promineifilaceae bacterium (SeqCode) | reverse complement strand
GCGACAGACGAGCAACGACAGACGCGGCCGTGATGCCGCGTTTTTTTGTTGGCCATTCCCGATGAGGCACCATGCTCGAAAGACTGAACGAAATCGAACGCCAGGCGCGCCAACGCCTGCAAACAGCCGGCTCGCCCGAGGAACTGGAGGCGTGGCACCGAGAGACCCTGGGTAAGAAAGGGGCCGTGCAGCTGATGTCCCGCCAGATCGGTGGGCTGGACCCGGCCGATCGGCCGCGCTTCGGCAAGCGAATCAACGAAGTCAAGAGCGATCTCCAGGTCGCCTACGACGCCAAACAGGCCGCCATGAAGGCCGCCGCCCTGGAAGCGGAGCTCGCCGCCAACCCGCTCGACGTCACCCTGCCCGGCCGCCCCCGCTGGCAGGGGCGACTGCACCCCGCCACGCAGACGCTGCGCGAGATCTATCGCATCTGGGGCGATATGGGCTTCCAGATCTACCGCAGCCGCGACGTGGAGACGGACGAGCTCAACTTCGGCCTGCTTAACATCCCCGAGCATCACCCGGCCCGCGACATGTGGGACACCTTCCACACGTCCGAGCCCGGCGTCCTGTTGCGCACCCACACGAGCCCGGGCCAGATCCACGCGATGCGCGAATATTGCCCCGAGCCGATCCGGGTCATCCTGCCCGGCATGGTCTATCGCTACGAGCAGGTGACCGCCCGGCGCGACATGCAGTTCCACCAGGTCGAAGGGCTGGCCGTGGGCAAGAACATCACCTTCGCCGACCTGAAGGGCACCCTCTCCGAGTTTGCCAGCCGCATGTATGGCCGCCAGCGGCGCACCCGGTTCCGCGCCAGCTACTTCCCGTTCACCGAGCCCAGCGCCGAGATGGACATCGAGTGCAATCTGTGCGCCGGGTCTGGCTGCCCCATCTGCGAGTATACAGGCTGGCTGGAGATCCTCGGCAGCGGTATGGTCCACCCCACGGTCCTGCAGAACGGCGGCTATGACCCGGCCGTCTACTCCGGCTTCGCCTTTGGCCTGGGCCCGGAGCGCATTACCATGCTCAAATACGGCATCGACGACATTCGCTACTTCTGGGGCAACGACCTGCGCTTCCTGGAGCAGTTCTAGCCAGCGCGTTCTGGCGAACGAGGCGTTCTAGCGAACGAGGCGTGCCGGCAGCCGCCCGTCGACCACAAGACGACCCGACTATCAGACCACCCGGAGAACTCCATGCGCGTCCCCCTCTCCTGGCTAAAAGAGTACGTCGACATCGACATGTCCCCCGAGGCGCTGGCCGAGCGGCTAACGCTGGCCGGGCTCGAGGTCAAACACATCGACTACGTCGGCATCCCCGGCGGGCGCGATCCCGAGCGCCTGGTCTGGGATCCGGCGAAGCTCCTCGTCGGCCAGATCCTCGCCATCCGGCCCCACCCAAACGCCGATCGCCTGGTCCTGGCTGACGTCGACTACGGCGGCGCGGAGACGGAGACGGTGGTCACGGGCGCCCCCAACCTGTTCGACTACCTGGGCCAGGGCGACCTGCGCGACCGTCAGCTGTTCTCGCCCTTTGCTCTGGAAGGATCTGTGCTCTACGACGGCCACAAAGAGGGCCAGGTGAAAATGACGCTCAAGGGACGCAGCCTGCGCGGCATCCACAATCGCTGCATGCTCTGCTCCGAGAAAGAGCTGGGCCTGAGCGACGAGCACGAAGGCATCCTGCTCCTGGAAGGCGACTTCACCCCGGGCACCCCCCTCGTCGATGTGTTGGGCGACGCCGTCCTGGAGGTCGACATCATTCCCAATATCGCGCGCTGCGCTTCGATGATCGGCGTGGCCCGCGAAGTGGCGGCGCTGACCGGCCAGAAGGTGCGCTATCCCAGCGACGACGTGGTCATGGAAGGGCCGCCCATCGCCGGGCGGGTGCGCATCAGCACCGAGAACCCCGAGCTCAACCCGCGGTTCGTGGCTCTGGTGATCGAAGGCGTGGAGCAGCGTCCGAGCCCGCAATGGATGCAGCGCCGTCTGCGCCTGGCCGGCCAGCGGCCGATCAACGTCGTGGTGGACGTCAGCAACTACGTCATGCTGGAGATAGGACAGCCCAACCACACGTTCGACTATGACTACCTGCGCCGGCGCGCGGACGACTACGATCCCGACGGGCCCATTCACATCATCACGCGCCTACCGCACCCGGAGGAGACGCTCACAACGCTGGACAGTGTGGAGCGCGAGCTGCAACCGTTCACCATCCTCGTGACGGATCCGTCCGGCGCGCTCAGCCTGGGCGGCATCATGGGCGGCCTGGACAGCGAGATCGGCGACAACACGACTACGGTGCTGCTTGAAGCGGCGGCCTGGAACTACATCAACATTCGCCGCTCCAGCAGCGCCCTCAAGCTCGGCAGCGAAGCGG
>JBFGLK010000627.1:0-2384 GCA_041576195.1 Promineifilaceae bacterium (SeqCode) | reverse complement strand
GGCCGGCGAGGAAGAGCGTCATCACCTCATCGCGTAGCTGGGCGTCGCTCATGCCCAGCCCGGTCTCCTCGTCCTGGGCGCTCATCAGGAGCCCGAGAAGGTCCTCGTGATCCTCGCCAGAGTGGCGGCGCTCGGCGATGATGCGATAGACGATGCCATCCAGCTCAGCCAGGTGGCGCTCGAACGCGGCGCGCGCCGGCGTGGGCAGGCGCTCGCGCAGGTCGAACGGCGAGGCGATCCGTCGGTTGGTCTCGCGCAGGATGGCGGGCATGGCCTCCTCGACGCGCGCCAGCTCCTCCGGGGACAGCGCTGTGTGAAACAGCGTCCGGGCGACGATGGTGAGGGTCAGGCGCATCATCTCGGCGGCCACGTCGAACGGCCGGCCGGCGGCCGCGAGCGGCTCCCAACGATCGAGCATGGCCGCCGTCGCGTCCACCATCACGTCAAAGAATCCCACGATGCGTTGCCGGTGAAAGGCAGGCTGGGCCAGCCGGCGCTGCCGGCGCCAGAAGTCGCCCTCGCTGGTGAGCAAGCCATTGCCCAGCAGCGGGCGCGCCTTGGCCAGGGCGCGGCCCTTGGTGTAGTTGGCGTTGTTCTCCTGAAGGATGTGCTGGATCCATGCCGGCCGGCTGACCAGGTAGAGATCCAGGCCGGCGAAGTGGAAGCGGACAAGGTCTCCGTAGTCGCGAAACGCGCGTTGGAAGATGAGGCGCGCGTCCCCCCGGGCCAGCTCCAGGTTGCCGATCAGGGGCAGGCCGGGCGGGCCCGGGGGGTGGCTTCGACCTTCGGGTACGTCGCTGTGGGCCACGGCCATGGGCGTCTCCTTCTGGGCGCGGCGGGGCTCAGGCGTCCGCCGGCGACAGGCCATTGTGGCCGAGGGCGGCGCGCGGCGCAACTGGAGCCGGTCCGTGGCAGATGTCGTGAATCTGGTGCAGGTTTATGTCTACTTTTAGAGGGGACGTACAGTGGGGGCAGGGGACTGCCGGAGAGATGCTCCGGCAGTCCCGCTGCAAACGGACCGGGGTGCCTAGAACAGGCCGACGACCTGCCCGTTCTCGTCGATGTCCACGCTCATATAGGCGGGCTTGCTGCCCAGGCCGGGCATCGTGCGCATCTCGCCGAGCAACGGGTAGATGAAGCCGGCGCCCACCGAGGCGCGTACCTCGCGCACCGGCACAGTGAAGCCGGTCGGGGCGTTCTTCAGCGCCGGGTCGTGGCTGATGCTCAGGTGGGTCTTGGCCATGCAGATGGGCAGCTTGCCGAAGCCTTTGGCCTCGTAGTCGCGGATCTGCTTCTCCGCCAGCGGCTCGTAGGTGACGCCGTCGGCGCCGTAGATCTGGGTGGCGATCGTTTCGATCTTCTCCTTGATCGACCTGTCGAGCGGGTAGAGGAAGCGGAAGTCGGACGGCCTCTCGCAGGCGCTGATCACGGCGTCGGCCAACTCCAGTGCCCCGTCGCCGCCGTAGGTCCAGTGGTCAGTCATCGCGGCGATCTCCGCGCCGGCCGCCTGGGCGCTCTTGCGCACCAGCTCGACCTCGGCGTCGGTGTCGTTGCTGAAGCGATTGACGGCCACGACGACCGGCACCCCGAAGCGGCGGGCGTTGCGGATGTGGGCAGCCAGGTTGGCCATGCCGGCATCCAGCAGCTCCAGGTTCTCCTCCGTGTACGCCTTGTCCAACGGGCGGCCGGGCACGACGCGCGGGCCGCCGCCATGCATCTTCAGAGCCCGAATGGTGGCTACCAGGACGACGCAGTCGGGCACCAGGCCGGAGTAGCGGCACTTGATGTTGAAGAACTTCTCCATGCCGATGTCCGCGCCAAAGCCCGACTCGGTGACGATGTAGTCGCCCAGGTGCAGCGCCAGGCGATCGGCCACGATCGAGGAGTTTCCGTGGGCGATGTTTGCGAACGGCCCGGCGTGGACAAAAGCGGCCTGCCCCTCGAGCGTCTGCAGCAGATTGGGGTGGATGGCGTCCTTCATCAGGACGGTCACGGCGCCGCCCACGCCGAGGTCGTCGGTCGTGATCGGCTTGCCCGATTTGCTGTTGCCGATGACGATGCGGCCGCAACGCGCCCGCAGGTCCCGCAGCGTAGAAGCATAGTCCTCGCCGTTAACCAGGGCCAGGATGGCCATGATCTCGGAGGCGACGGTGATGTCATAGCCGGTCTGCCGCGGCCGGCCGTCGGCGCTCGGGCCCAGGCCGATCAGGATGTTGCGCAGCGCCCGGTCGTTCACGTCGATCACCCGGTTCCAGGTGATGGCGTATGGGTCGATGTCCAGGCGCTCCAGCCCGATGGCCTTGCGCCTGTCGTCGTTCATCCGGTCTTCGTGGTACAAGCGAGCGTCGACGGCAGCGGCGACGAGGTTGTGCGCGGCGGTGATG
>JBFGLK010000626.1:0-2386 GCA_041576195.1 Promineifilaceae bacterium (SeqCode) | reverse complement strand
CTGGCCCTCGACGGCGCCACGGTCACCAGCCCCAGCGGTGCCCGGACCCCCACCGCGCCGACGCCCGGCGACCCGGTGCGGACCGACGGTTTCTACGTTACGTTCGCCTCGGCGGGCCCGGGGACGCTCAGCGCCCGCAAGACCGACTACGGCGCCGTGTCGACGATGCTGACCATCCCGTCCGGCGGCGTCGTGCCGCTGGACTTCAACCTGCCGGCAGGCCAGCTGGCCACCAATCCGACCGCCGTGTCCGCCAACCTGGCCTTCGGGCAAAGCCTGGTCGTGCCCCTGACCCTGCAGAACACCGGCGGCCTGAGCGCCACCTATGAGATTCGCGAGCGCAACGCCGGCTTCCTACCTCTGGGCCTGCCCGGCGGGCAGGGCGAGTGGCTTCACCGGTCGGCGGAGGGCGTCTCCCTGCGCCAGAACCGCCCCGGCCTGCCCGAGGGCCTGGCCTACCCCGCCGCCTAACGCTGGCAGCCCACCGCCCCGGCCGGCTCGCTCCAGATCCTGATCTACGCCGACCAACCCTAACATCCGGCCCCGGCCACCTACATCGACCAGGCCCTGCAACGCCGGGGATTGGCCTACCAGGCCCACTACGACGGCGACTTCGGCGGCTTCGAGGCCAGCCTGCTGGGCCAGAATTGGGACATCGTCATCTTCGCCAACGACAACTGGTACCCGCCGGACAGCGTGCTGGGGGCCCTGGACCAGGCTATCCAGGGCGACGGCAAGCTCATCTTCCACTCCTGGACGGTGGGCTTCAACCCGTCGCACCCGCTCTTCGCGTCGCTCGGCGCCACCTGGGTCGCCGACGACATCGACCCGCCGGACCCCGTCTACTGGTGGGAGCCCGATCACCCGCTGTTCACCCGGCTGGAGAGCGTGCCCGAATTCACGGCGCTGGAGCGCTTCCGCTACTTCGTCTACGGCCAACGCCTGCAACCCCTGCCCGGCTTCGAGGCCCTGGCCGGCACGACCACGCCCGGCCCCGATGACAACCGGGCCTCCATCGTGCTCGGCAACGGCGGCACGACCCTCTTCCGCGGCTTCCTGGACGGCCAGAACGACGCGGACCTGGACACGGACGGCACGCCGGATGGCGCGGAGCTGTGGCTGAACGCCATCGACGGCATCCGCACCGAGTTCAGCTATGATCTGGACTGGCTGGTCACCGACATCGTCACCGGCACGCTGGCCGGTGGGACCAATCAGCCGATCGCCGTCACCCTGGACGCCGGCGCCGCCAGCGTGACGCAGCCCGGCGTCTACCAGGGCACCCTGCGCCTCGTCAACAGCACGCCGTACGGCTTCCTGGCTGTTCCGGTCGAGATGGTCGTCGCCGCGCCGGCCGGCTGGGGCAAGGTGGCCGGCGTGGTCACCGGCCTCGCTCGCTGCGACCTGCCGGGATCCCCGTTGAACCGGGCGACGGTGACCATCGACGACGACGTCGTCCTGTCGACCCTGGCCGACGGCACCTATGGCTACTGGCTGCCTGCCGGCAGCCACCAGGTGATCATCGCCCAAAGCGGCTATCGGAGCCAGACCCATCGCGTGACCGTCACGGCCGGCAGCACCATCATCCGGAACGCCAACCTGCGGCCGGAGACGCCGTGCGTCACCCTCGGGCCGGCCAGCCTGGAGGTCACCCTGCAGCAGGGCGCGCAGACGAGCGCCACGCTGACGCTGCGCAACAACGGTGCCGGCAGTCTGCAGTTCGAGATCCTGGAGACCGACTTCGACTTCGGCCCGCCGGCGCTGCCCCTGGCCGCCGGCCGCGCCGGCCATACGTCGCCGCCCGTCGCTACCGGGCCCGCCTCCGCCCGCGCCGCCCGCCCGCAGGGCGCCGGCCCGGCCACGACCAAGAACCCGCTCTCCAGCTGGTTCGGCGGCCTCGACCTGCCCGGAGGCATCGTGCGCTATGGCTTCGCCCAGTGTGTCGAACAACTCGACAGCTTCTACGTCATCGCCGGCGTAGACAGCACTTTCAGTCTGACGCCCAACACCTGGCGCTACAACGCGAGCAGCAACAGCTGGACCGCCCTGCAACCTCTGCCCCAGGCGGTGGAGGCCCCGGCGGCCACCTGCTACCAGGGCCGGCTCTATGTCATGGGCGGGAGCGGCACGAACCAGTTCTACATCTACGACCTGGCCACCAACGTCTGGCTGGTCGGCGCCCCGCTGCCGCGCGGGCTCGCGGGCGCCGCGGCGGGCGCCTGGAATGGCAAGGTCTACCTCATCGGCGGTGACGACGACTTCTTCCCGGGCAGCGGCGTCTCCGACCGGGTCGACGTCTATGACATCGCCACGAACAACTGGACGGGCTCGCTCACACCCCTGCCGGTGGCCACCTCCATGGCCGGCTCCGCCCAGGCAGGGCCCT
>JBFGLK010000625.1:0-2437 GCA_041576195.1 Promineifilaceae bacterium (SeqCode) | reverse complement strand
GCGAGCGTAGGAGCGGCGCCGCTCCGGATTGACGTCGAAGAAGACGCCCGGCACAGTGATCACCCCTTCGGTCAAACCGGCTTCGAAGAACGCCAGGCCGTCATTCAGGGGGACGGGCAGATCTTCCAGGTTGGCCCAAATGTAGAATGTGCCGGCGGGCTCCGCCTCGATTCGCAGGCCCATCGAACGCAGCCGCTCCATAGCATGATCGCGCTTGTGGCGGAAGTGGCGCTGGAGCGCCGCCGTCTCCCGCAAGGTATCCTCGGGCGCGAGGAGGCCCACGGCGTCTCCCTGCAACGGGTGATTGGCGCCGCCGTCCAGAAAGGAGCCGGCGCTGGCGATCGCTTCCACGACTTCACGTGGACCCACCGTCCAGCTGATGCGCCAGCCGGGGTAGCGCCAGTTCTTCGTCAGGCCGTCGACCAGGATGATAGGATCCCGGTTTACGTCGTCGACATAGGCTGCGGCGGACACGAGCGTCGGGTCCGGGCTGGTGCCGGCATAGATGTAGTGCGAATAGAACTCATCAAGGATCAGGGCGCACCGCAACTCTCGAGCCATGTCCACCCACGCGGCCAGCGCCTCACCCGCGACGAGCTGGCCGGTGGGATTGCACGGGTTGCTGACCAGTAGCGCCTTGAGGCCCCGTCCCAACACCTCCTTGCGGAGGTGCGGCAGCGGAATCTGATAACCGGCATCCGGATCCAGGAGGATCGGGATAGGCACGAATGCCTTGAACACGCTCAGCAACTCCTCGTAGGCCGTGTAGTCAGGCAAGAAATGGCCCATGTTGATATTGCCAAGGGCGGCGGCCAGGCGGGTCAGGGCGACCCGGCCGCCACCGGAGATGCTCACGTTTTCTGCCGTGTATTGGGACGACTTACCCTGGCGATAGAGACGGTTGTACAGCGCCGCTACCTGGTGGCGTAGATCCAGGTCACCGGTAATCGGACCGTACTTGTGTCGCGCCGGATTCAGCACGATCTGCTCAATTCGGGGTGGGGCGCCTGGCAGTGGTCCCGTCTCCGGTGCACCCTGTCCAAGATTCGCCCAATGCGGGCTCTCCGGATGATAGCCATGCTGGGTAGCCTGGTGCATGACGTAAATGACGCCAGTCCGCGGCACCTGCCGGAAACCGGGTATCGGCCGCTGTTGTGCGCGGGCCGCGTCGAGGAGATGGGTCGTGTTGATCATAGGCTCGAATTGTGGTCTCCCACCGGCGGTCTGTCAACTAATGATCGCCGAACGCCGCCCGGGCTGCTCAAGTGGCCGAGAAGCGGACTCTCTGGCAAAATCGGAGCTTGCGCCTCGACGACGTTGCCACGACTCCTGGATAGTCTGATGAAGCCGATTACCCGCCAGCTCATTCCCGTCCTTGTGACGATTGCCAGCATCTTTGCCCTGGGCACCGTCGGCTTCACGGTCATCGAAGGCTGGTCGGTGCTGGACAGCTTCTACATGACCGTGATCACGCTCACCACGATCGGCTTCTCGGAGACGCACCCGCTCAGCGCCGCCGGGCGCCTCTTTACCGTCATTCTGATCCTCGTCGGACTCGGTGGGGTCGTCTATGGTCTCACCACCGTCGGCGAGCTCCTCGTCTCCGTAAACCTGATCACCCGTTTGAGGAAGCGTCGCATGACCAACGCAATCGCCAAGTTGAACGACCATGTCATTGTTTGTGGCTTCGGACGCGTGGGGTGGACGGCCGCTCGGGCGCTGAGCCAGAGCCGGCGCGGCGTCGTCATCATTGAGAACGACCCGGAGCGGGTGCTCGAGGCCATCGCGGAAGGCTTTCTCGTCCTGGATGGGGATGCCACGCGCGACGAGGTGCTCCGCGACGCCGGGGTGGAGCGGGCCTGGGGCCTGATCGCGGCGACCGGCCGTGACGGCGACAACCTGCTTATGGTGCTCAGCGCGCGCACGCTTAACGATCGACTCTTCATCGTTTCGCGCAGCACAACGCCGGACAACGAGTCGAAGATGGTGCGTGCTGGCGCCGACCGGGTCGTGTCCCCCTACCAGATGGGCGGTCGCCACATGGCCAACATCATTATGAGACCGCACATCACCGAATTCCTGGACGGCGTGACATTGGAGACCGGGGTCGAGCTGTGGTTGGAGGAGCTGATTATCAACGAGAGCGCCGAGCTTGCCGGCAAGACCGTGTTCGATGTCGACATCCGCCGCCGCACCGGCGTCAACCTGATTGCCGTCCGCAAAGGTGCCACCGGCGCCCTCACCATGCCGGACGAGCGAACCCACCTGGACGCCGGAGACGAGCTCATCGTCCTGGGCACGCGGGAGCAGCTGGCTACGCTGGCCGGCCTGACGGGGCCGCAGGATCTCCACACGGTTCGCTCGCCCCGCGCGCTGGCGCGCAGACCACGATAGGCTACCTGCCCGCCTCCGACTCGTGCCCATGATCGCCTGGAGT
>JBFGLK010000624.1:0-2441 GCA_041576195.1 Promineifilaceae bacterium (SeqCode) | reverse complement strand
GGCGACGTGCGTGCCGTGCCCGCTATCGTCGTTGCTCAGCTCAGGGACCTCGAGGTCCTTGATCTGGTCGATAATCGCGTCGTAGAGATCGTCGAGGCGGTCCTGGCCGTTCGGGCCCACCTTCAGCGCCTGATCGGCCCACAGCCCGGTATCCAGAATGGCGACGCCAACCCCGCTGCCGAGCAGGCCTTGCGCATGCAGCAGGCTCGCGTTCACCAGCGTGTTGACCACGGTGTCTTGAGCACCGAACTGTATCTGGACATTGTCGATGTAGAACCAGCCCTCTACTTCGTCGCCGTCTATGCCGAAGAAGCCCACAACGGCGTGGCCGCCGGTGGCGAAAGAGATATCGAACTCTTGAGGTGTCTCGTAACTACGGTCCATCTGAAACGTGGCCAACGTGTTCCAGGTCAAACCGCCGTCAGTTGACACCTGGGCGGCAATGGTTCCGTTTCCATCGCCGTCTCCGCTTGTCGCCAGGTCGAATGAGAGCGTGGCGGACGTCGCGCCGCCAAGTTCCACGCCGCGGCTCCAGCCACGGCCGGCAAGCAGGATCTCATCACCCCCGATCTGCAGGCAGTGTTTCGTGGCGCACTGTCGCTTCTTACGCACACGTACGGCGCCTTTCTTCGGCCCGTCGTCTTCTCCATGTTCAATGGCAGGTCCACTCCAGGCAACCGTGCCACTATCATCCGCGAAATCCTTGTCGGCGAAGCTATCCAGCACAGTAGGCGGCGTGCCCGACAGCGTGGCGGCGTGGTTGGGGGAGATCTGGGTGATGCCCGGCAGGGCCATGAGCCGGTCTGCGGCGCCGGCGGGGAGCGTGGCGGCCACCGCGTTGATGATGCCCATCTCGTGCGTGACGGTCCCGCCGACGCGGACGGCAGCAGTCTGCGCCGTGACCAGGTCGGTCGCCTGGACGATGTAGCTGCCGGCGGGTGCCGCGACGGCCAGGTCAGCGGTCGAGCGGACCATTGCGCCCGTCAGCAGCAAGAGCATCAGACCAAGCAAGGCGATGGCGATGGAGGAGTTGGGAGTTTGATGGTGTTTCATTAGGACTCAGCCCTGGAGGCTGATCCTGCGGCGACGGGAAGGCGTCTCAGGAACAGCCGGGACAATGGGCAATCGTTGCCCTCAGTGTAGCCGGGGGCAGGCCAACGCCTTGTGTCCGTCAATACGTGGTTTATGCGAGTTGCGTGCAATATCACTCACGTTTCGCACGCTCATAGGAAGGTGGTCCTAGTCGAGGGCTCGTGCCATGAGATGAGGTTGGGCTCGTCTGCTGTCATTCCCGGCGGTGCCATGGGTTGCCTCCCACTCGCTTTTTAGCTCCTGGAGATTACGACGCGCATAACGACGAACCGGGCACAGTAGGTCGCAGGTCCCACGGCCAGGTGGCCTGAACCCTGGGTCGCTCCAGTCTCGCCCCGACAGACGAGTCGACCGCGATGCCCAAGAAAGACAGCGCGGTCGCCTGGAAAGCGTGGTCCCCCGCCGGCGGCACTCGCGGCGCCGACATCTGGCGGCGTTTTCGAGCTACGTCAGCAAAGGAGTGATGCCCCCGGTCCAGATGAAGCCCGACAATAGGGGCAGGACGAGCAGGTGACCGAAGACCAGGATCTTGACCATCGTATGCTTTGTCATGGCCGGCTCCGCATCTTCCTCGATGACACTCCAGGATATCGATGGCCAGAGTCACTACCCGTTGGGCCCGATGACCTCTGGTCGCCTCTCACATACCTCGTTGGCGTCTTTGGTTCCATAGGGGCGCTAGCGTCGCACCCATAGCGCCTGGTTCATTGTCCAAGTCTGCAACATGCGTATTGCCAGGCGATGTGCTTCGCTTCGCGTCACCTCCATTTCTACCCGGATTGAATTACGGCGGACATGACGGTCGCCGCTCCCCCGTGGTACGCTGGTACCGGCCAACGACATGCGCACGATCGAAGACCCCCAGGCTATGGACGGTGGGCGCTTGGTGTATAATGAGCGTGCGCGTGGCGGATGGCGTCGTGGTCTGGCCCACGGCTTGCGGGCCGGATCGGGCACCGGGCGGCGTCAGAGTCAGCGCTCCCGCCCACTTTGCCGGAGGCCCGATGAACCAGGCGACGGTAGACCTCGCTCCCCTGCACGACGTCCTGACCTCTCTTTCTCCCCGTGGCCGCACCCAGTTACTGCCGGCACTCCATCACGCCCAGGCCCTTTATGGCTGGCTGCCAGAATCGGTCTTGCGCGCCGTCAGCGACGCGCTGCGGGTGCCGCTGGCCGACGTGCACGGGGTCGTCGAGTTCTACACCATGTTCTACAACGCGCCGATGGGCCGCACGGTCATCCGCGTGTGTGAGGATCCCGCCTGCGCCCTGGCTGGCGGCGGGGCCGTCGCCCGGGCTGTGGTCGAGGCGATGGGCCTGGAGCACGGGCAAACCAGCGGCGACGGTGCG
>JBFGLK010000623.1:0-2463 GCA_041576195.1 Promineifilaceae bacterium (SeqCode) | reverse complement strand
GTCAGCCACTTCGCCCGTGATCTCGCGCACGCGTTTCACTTCAGCCGGGGTCAGCCGCTCCTGCCAGTTCCAGATGTTGGCCAGGCTGTTGAGCCGCAGGCCGGGCGCGCTTTCGTCAGGCGGCGCCGACGACGGGTTGTCGGCGCTGGAGTGGGCCAGGATCTCGGCCGCGATGTCGGCGCTGAACGCCAGACCGAGCGCCCGATAGAGCGCCTCGAACTCGGCCCGCGGGCGACGGGAGAGATCCTCGTGGCGCACGAAGAGCCAGTCGGGGTGACGCGCCCGCCAGAGGCGAGCCCGGTCGTAGATCACGCGCCACAGCAGCGCGGCCTGGTCGACGATGGGCCAGTCTCCTGCCGCCCGGATCTCCTCGACATGGGGCTGTAGCCAATCGCGCCGCAGGAGGGGTTGCGCCAGCAGCTCCGCGAAGGGAGTCGACCAGCCGAAGCGCTTGACGCTGCCGGCAAACGCCGCCGGATGGCGCACGCAGACCACGACCGCCATCGCGAACTGCGCCGCCAGCCACTCGGTGGAGAAGACGGCCATTGGATCCTTCATCAGAGTGCGTGTGCCGGCCAGACGCAATCGGGCGAAACCGAGCGCGTCTCGTACGGGCCGGCGCAGCGCCCGCGTGGCCCGGATCTCCGGCCAGAGGTTGTAACGCAGGGTGAGCGTGCGCCATAGTGGCCGGAGATAGGGCGCTTCGTTGTCTCCGGTGACGTAGGTGAAGCGATAGGGGAAGCGGGCCGTACACTTGCCTGGGTGGGCGTAGTCCATGTTGAACGGCTCGTGGACATAGGCGACGCCGGGCGCCAGGGCGAGCATGTGTCCCACCCAGGTGGAGCCGGATCGGTGGATGCCGGTGACCAGGATCGGGTGCGCGGGCATGGTGGGCGGCGGCTCGGTCAATCCGCCAGGGGCCAGTCAAGGTCGAGGGCACGCCAGAGAAAGGCGTAGAGGTCGACCTGCTCGTCAATGAGCTTGGCCGTCGGCTTACCCAGCCCGTGGCCGGCCCGGGTCTCCGCCCGCAACAGCGCGGGGCGGCGGCCGTCCCCGGCCCCCTGGAGGGCGGCGGCGAACTTGCGCGCGTGCGCGGGCACGACCCGGTCGTCGCTCTCCGCGGTCGTGATGAGCACCGGCGGATACAAACGGCCAGGTGTGATGTTATGTAAAGGCGAGTAGCGGTAGAGAAAGGCGAAGTGAGCCGGGTCCTCCTCCGCATTGCCATATTCGCCCACCCAGTAGCGGCCAATCGTGTGGCGATGATAGCGCAGCATATCGATCACGGGCACCGCGCACAAGACCGCCCCGAACAGGTCGGGCCGCTGGACCATGCAGGCGGCCACAAGCAGGCCGCCGTTGCTGCCGCCGTGGATCGCCAGGCGTCGGGGCGCAGTATAGCCGGCAGCGATGAGATGCTCCGCGGCGGCGATGAAGTCGTCGAAGACGTTTTGCTTGTTGGCCAGCATGCCGGCACGATGCCACGCTTCGCCGTATTCATTGCCGCCCCGAATGACCGCCACGGCGAAGACCCCGCCCTGCTCGAGCCATACGGTCCGGCTCACCCAGAACTGGGGCAGCTGGTTGACGGTGAAGCCGCCATAACCGTACAGGATCGTCGGGTGACTCCCGTCTGGCACAAGCCCCTTCCGGTGCGTGACGAAGACCGGCACGCGGGTGCCGTCGGCCGACGTGGCGAACACCTGGTGCGTCTCGAAAGCGTCCGTGTCGAACCGGATCTCGGGCCGGGCGATGATCTCAAGCCGGCCGGTCGGGACGTCGTACCTGTATACGGTGGTCGGGAACAGGAAAGCGGTGAAGGCGAAAGTCAACACGTCCTGGGCCAGCTGACCCCGCATCTCCAGGACGGAGCCCATCGTCGGCAACGGGATTTGACCGCGCGGCGTGCCGTCCAGGGCGATCACCTGGAGCACGTGTCGGGCGTCCCGAAGGCGGGCGACGACCAGGTGGTTTCCCGCCGCCTGCACCAGCGAGATGACGTCCTCACCCTCCGGCACTACCTCTCGCCACGCCTTCGCGTCGCCCTGGCTCAAGTCGGCGGACACGATGCGCCCCTTCGGCGCGCCGAGGTTGGTGTGGACGTAGACGACGTCGCCGGCGGTGGCCACGACCTCGTAGAGCGCGTCGGCGTCATCGAGCCAGGGCACGGGCGGGCTGGCCACGTCCAGGCGCTGGTAGTGAATGCGATTCTCCGCGTCGGTGCCCCGGTATTGATAGAAAAAGAGGAAACGACCGTCCTCGCTGGCAACCGGCAGCAGGATCAGGTCGGGCGCGTCGGGCCGCGCGTAGATTGGCTCGTCCGCGGCGGGATCAGCCGAAACGTCGATTCGGAAGACAGGATACTGGTTCGATTCTTGCGACATAGGGGCAACTTCCTCCTGGAATCCAGTATAAACGATCAAGATCGAGTGTCGAGTCTCCGGCACCGCCAGACTTTGGAAG
>JBFGLK010000622.1:0-2471 GCA_041576195.1 Promineifilaceae bacterium (SeqCode) | reverse complement strand
TGCTCATCCGGGCCTACATCAGCGACAATACGCACCCGGCGCTGGCACCGCTCGTACCCCAGATTCGGGATACCCTGCGCGAGTATGAGATCGCGTCCGGTGGCCGGATCGCGGCCGAGGTCGTCGATCCGATCACCGATCCCGAGCTGGAGGCGGAGGCCAACCAGGTCTACGGAATTCAGCCCGTGCCTTTCCAGGTCTCCGGGCGCTATGAGGCCTCGGTCATCAACGCCTACTTCGACATCCTGGTCCGCTATGGCGACCAGGACGTGGTGCTCAACTTCCAGGAACTGATCCAGGTCGAAGCGTCGCCGTCCGGCAACGTTGACGTGCGCCTGCGCAACCTCGAATACGACCTGACCTCGGCCATTAAAAAGGTCGTGTTTGGTTTCCAGAGCGTGGACGCTATCCTGGCGGCGCTCGAACAGCCGGTGAGGCTGACCTTCCTCGTCACCCCGGCTACCCTGCCTGAATCCCTGGCCGACCTGCCCTCGATCGTCGAAGACGTCGCCGGCGCGATCGCCGGCCGCTCCGGCGGCAAGTTCGTCTTCCAAACCGTCAACCCTGACGATCCAACGGCCCCGGTGAACCGCCAGTTTCTTCAGGAGACCTACGGCTTGCAGCCGATCCCGGTCTCTTTCTTCAGCGCCGACACCTTCTACGCTTATCTTCTGCTCGAAGGCCAGGACAGCACGCAGCTCATCTACCCTCCGGCCCAGGTGACGGAGGTCGAGGTGCGCTCGGCCATCGAGTCGGCCTTGAAGCGGAGCGGCAGTGGCTTCTTGAAGACTGTGGGCCTTTGGACGCCAACCGGTGCCGCTCTAAACGATCCGCTGCTGGGCGACGTGATGCAGCCCCTGGTCAACTATGAGCTCCTTCGACAACAGCTGGAGCAGGATTACACGGTGCGTCCGATCGATCTGTCCACGGGCCAGGTGCCGGCAGACGTCGACGTCATCCTCCTCATCGCCCCACAGGGTCTGACCGAGCGCGATCTCTATGCCATCGACCAGTTCCTCATGCGCGGCGGCTCTGTCGTCGTGGCCGGCGGCCGCTATGGCATCGCCTTCGACCAGTTCCAGCAGGGCTTGGGCATCTACCCGATCAGCCAGGGAGTCGGCGACTGGCTCGCCCATCAGGGCGTTACCCTCGGGGACGCCCTGGTGCTGGACCCGCAGAATGCACCCTTCCCGGTGACCGTGGCGCGCAACGTGGGCGGGCTCCAGGTCCAGGAGATCCAGGCCGTCGACTATCCCTTTTTCGTCGACGTTCGCCCGGACGCGATGAGCGACGATAGTCCGATCGTGGCCAACCTGGCCGCCCTCACCCTCGACTGGGTCTCGCCCGTCTCGGCTACCACCCCGACCGAGGAAGGCGCAACGCGCGAGATCGCCGTCCTGGCACAATCCAGCCCCGGCTCCTGGCTCACCACCGACACCAATGTGCAGCCCGATTTCCAGACCTATCCGGCGCTCGGCTTCCCGGTCGGCGATCAACAGGGCCCGCAGCCGCTGGCGGTCGTCGTCCAGGGCCGCTTTGGCAGCTACTTCGTCGATCGGCCAAACCCATTCGCCGACGCCGCAGAGCCACCGGAAGCGGGCGCCGCGCCGGCGCCCGCCGCGCCTCTCGGCTTCATCACCGAGTCGCCAGACACAGCCCGCCTGGTCGTCATCGGCAGCGGCTCGTTCGTGGAGGACGATATTCTCAACCTGTCGGCCCGCCTGACGCAGGATCGCTTCCTGAACAATCTCCAGTTCATGCAAAACGCGGTCGACTGGGCCGCCGAAGACCTGGACCTGCTGGCCATTCGCTCGCGCGGTGCGGCGACGCGCGTCCTGGCGCCGCTTACCGAGGCCCAGGAGCGCGGTTGGGAAATCGGCAACTACGTGGTGGCGCTGTTGGCGCTCGCCGCCGTCTACGTGGGCTGGCGCCTGCGCGAGCGCCGCGAAGAGCCATTGACATTGCTCCCGCTGGCCGAAGAGGCAGGAGAATGACCATGTCCCGCCTGCAACGACTCCTTGCCGCCCTGTTGGGACTACAGCTTGTTCTGGCCGCCGTCGTCTTCTGGCCGCGCGCTGCGGCGGAGACGCCAACCGGCCCCCTGTTCCCGGATCTGACGGTCGACGCCATCACCGGCCTGACCCTTACGAGCGATACCGGTCAGACGGTGACGCTGGCCCGTCGGGGGGACGCCTGGGTGCTGGCGGACGGCGGCGACTACCCGGCCAATGCCGCGACGATCACGCCGCTGCTGGAGCGTATCGTCGCCCTGCAGGCCAACCGGCTGGTGGCCAGTGCGGGCACCAGCCGGCGCCAGCTCCAGGTCGCCGAGGACGGTTTTTTGCGCCGCGTCGTGCTGACGCGCGCGGACGGCAGCAGTGACACGCTTTACGTGGGCTCCTCGCCGAGCCCGCGGGCCACGCACGGGCGGCGCGCCGATCAGGATGCCATCTACCTGATCTCGGACCTCA
>JBFGLK010000621.1:0-2487 GCA_041576195.1 Promineifilaceae bacterium (SeqCode) | reverse complement strand
CTCAACTGGCCGGGCAACGCCCAGGCGGCGTTCCAGCGGGCCGTCGACATCTGGAGCCTGCTGCTCACCGGCCCGCGCACGATCGAGATCGACGCCTGCTGGCTGCCGTTCCCGCCAGGCCAGGCCGGCTTCCTCGGCTTCGGTAACACGACGATCTACTACCGTGACTTCGACGGCGCGCCGCTCGCTAACACCTGGTACCCGGTCGCCCTGGCCAACCAACTGGCAGACGACGATCTGAACGGCGGCAACGCGGAGATGATCCTCCAGTTCAACAGCAACGCCGCCGGCCAGAACTGGTACTTCGGCCTGAACGGCACCCCGGCCGCGGATGAGTTCGACATGGTCTCCGTCGTCCTACACGAAATCGGGCATGGTCTGGGCTTCCTCCCGAACTTCAGCTGGGACGACGGGACCGCGCCCAACGAGTGCGGCGGTGTGGCCGGCACCGGCTGCTACGGTTCCCCACCGCGCATCTACGACCGCTTCATCCAGGACGGCGGCGGCACGGCCCTGCTCAGCTACGCCAACAACAGCTTCGCCCTGGGCAACCAGCTGATCACGGACGATAACTTCTGGAGCGGGGCCAGCGGCGGCGCCGCCCAGCTCAACTCGCCGAACCCCTGGGTTGGCGCGTCCAGCCTGAGCCACCTGGATGAGGCAACCTACAACAACACGAACCACGCCCTGATGACCCCAAACATCGCCTTGGGCGAGGTGGCCCACCATCCGGGCACGATCATGCTGGGTATGCTGCGCGATCTGGGTTGGACGGCGCCCTCGCTGGGCAACACCTACGTCGACCTGACGAACGGTGGCTTCGAGGATGGTACCTTCGCCAACCCGTTCGACACCGTGATCGAAGGCGTGCTGGCCGCGCCCAACGGCGGCACCGTCTGGATCTTGCCCGGCAGCTACGACGAGAGCCTGATCATTGATCGCCCCATGACCCTGCGTGCCTGGAGCGACCCGATCACGATCGGCCAGTGAGGTGCCAAGTGAGGAAACACATGAAACGACGACTGCTCCCCTTTCTGGCGCTCGCCTTGCTGGCGCTTGCCCTGGGCGGCGGCTGGCTGGCCTCGGCCGCGGCGCCTCCGTTCGCCGTGAACTGGTGGTCCGCCGACGGCGGCGCCCCGGAGACGGCGACGGGCGGCGGCTACGCCCTGGCGGGCGCCGTCGGCCAGCACGACGCCGGGGCGCTCACTCGCCTCCAGTGGCGCGTGGACGGTGGCGTCTTCGGCCCGCCGCTCTCGGCGCCCGAGCCCGGCGACCAGGTCTACGTCAGCCCGGACGCCGCCGGCGTGACCGCCACCGGCCTGGCCTACGAGGCCGGCGACATCTTGCTGCACGACACGGGCACGGGCGCCTGGACCATAATCTTCGACGCCAGCGCCGCCGGCCTGGCCGGCGCCGATATCGATGCCTTCTTCCTGCTCGCCGGCGGCCGCATCGCCATGAGCTTCGCCACGCCCACCGCGCTGCCGAACCCGGCGATCGTGGCGGATGACTCGGACCTGATCCTGTACATCCCGGACATCGCTTTCTTCTTCCCACTGGTGGACGCCAGCGACGTGGCCCTGGCCACGGACGACGAAGACGTCGACGCCGCTACCGTCACGCAGAACTTCCGCGTGGGCGTCAGCACGCTGGGTAACTACACTACCCCGACCGTGAGCGGTGACGGCGGCGACATCATCCGGTTGGACAACCCGGTCTTTGGCCCGAACACTGCCGGCACCTGGGCTCTGCACGCCAACCTGCCGATCGACATCGACGGCGCCTGGATCGACCCGACCAACGGCCGGCTCTATATCTCGCTCCCGGGCAACCTGGGCTCCTTCGACGACGACGACATCATCGTCTGCTCGCCGGGCTGCGTCGTTTACTGGGACGGCGACGCCGCCGGCCTCGGTGGCCCCGGCGTGGACGGCCTGCACATCGCCCCCGCGACCGGTGCTGCCCCCGCCGAGCCGCTCGACTTGCCCGAGGCATGAGGGGGTGGGGTGCGGCGCACCCCACCCCTTACGCCTATCATCTCCTCATCTTCGCCGGCGCGTTCCGTGCTACAATGTGCGGAGCCGTGCCGCAATGCACACTGCCAGCCAATATCAACCGCAGAATGAGGAGGTCAGCCATGTTTCGACGTCGGCCCCTGTCTGATGCGCACTTCGTGCGCCTGGGCTTTGTTGCCGTCCTGGGACTGTTCGTCCTTGCCGGCGCCATCCTGTCGGCTCGACCCGCGCCGGTTCAGGCCATGACGCTGACGGGCTCGGATTGCTTCACCTTCACGTTCACGCTCAGCGGCGCCGAGGAGGTGCCGCCGAACGGCAGCCCGGCCACGGGCAGCGGCGTGATCACGATGAACACCACCACGAACGAGCTGGCGTTCAACATCTCGTTTTCGGGGCTGAGCGGTTCGGAGACGGGGGCCCACATCCACGGCTTCGCCCCGCCCGGCAGCAACGCGGGCATCCTCTATGGCCT
>JBFGLK010000620.1:0-2491 GCA_041576195.1 Promineifilaceae bacterium (SeqCode) | reverse complement strand
GGGCGTGGAGGTTCGAGTCCTCTCCAGGGCACAGCAACGCCAGGATCGTCGACGATCCTGGCGTTGCTGTGCCCTGGAGAGGACTCGAACCTCCACGCCCGTAAGGGCATAGGCCCTCAACCTACCGCGTATGCCAATTCCGCCACCAGGGCATTTTTGCACTTCAATTATAGCAACCGGGCAAGGGGTGTCAATCGCGTCCGGGGTGGCATCCGGGGGGGCGGTATCGGCGAGATCAAGGCATTAGCCTCGGGTCCCGAGGCGCGAGCGCGGGTGTCTTTTGACCCCTGGAGGTCTGGCAGACCTGCAGGGTCTCACAGCGCGGGCGCCATCTGCAGCACGGCGGCGCCCCACGTGAGACCGGCGCCAAAAGCGACCAGGAGCAGCTTTTGTTCGCGGCGGATCTTCCCGCGCTCCAGGGCCTCGATCAAGGCCAGGGGCACGGAGGCGGAGGCCGTGTTGGCGTAGTCCTGGATGTTGACGACGAAGCGGTCCAGGGGCAGGCCGAGCTGGCGGGCGCCGGCCTCGATGATGCGCAGATTGGCCTGGTGGGGGACGATCCAGTCGATGTCGTCCAGGCTGAGGCCGGCCCGGGCGACGGCCTGCCGGCAGGCCACGCCGATGACGCGCGTGGCAAAGCGGAACACCTCGCGCCCGTTCATGCGGGCGTATTGCCGGCCGTGGGCGAAGGTGTCCGGGCCGAACGGCTCGGCCGAGCCGCCTGCCGGCACCAGCAAATGGTGCCCCTGGCTGCCGTCGGAGCCGAGCGCGAAACTGTACAGGCCGCAGCGCTTGGGCGTCGCCTCCATGACGAAGGCGGCGGCGCCATCGCCAAAGAGCACGGCCGTGCTGCGATCCTGCCAGTCCATGAAGCGACTGAGCACTTCCGCGCCGACGATGAGCACGCGGCGGCAGGCGCCGCTGGCGACGAACTGATGAGCGGTTGTCAGGGCGTAGATGAAACCGGCGCAACCGGCGCCCAGCTGGAATGCCGGCACCGCCTCCGCGCCGAGGCCGTCCTGGATCTGATTGGCCACCGCCGGGATGAGATGGTCGGGCGTCGACGTGGCCACGATGATCATGTCCAGGTCGGTCGGGTCCAGGTCCGCCCGGTCCAGGGCGGCCCGTCCGGCGGCGACGGCCAGCGTCTTGGTGGTTTCCCCCGGCCCGGCGATGCGCCGGGCGTGGATGCCGGTGCGCTGCACGATCCAGTCGTGGCTCGTGTCCATCTGTCGTTCCAGATCGTGGTTGGTGACCACGCGCTCCGGCACGCTGATGCCCCAGCCGGTGATCTGGCCGTACATTGTCATCGGGACTATCCTTGAAAGCGGTCTGTTTCGTGGCGTAAAGCGCGGTGTTTGACAGCGTGCATTCTAGCCGATCGCCCACGCCGGCGCCAACGGCGGCCGGACCCGGCCACAGGCGGGACAACTGCCTGTGGACGCCGGCGCGCGCTGCCGGTAATGTAGGTCTGAGAACCTACTTCCCCGGAGAAGACGATGACCCTCGATCGCGCCAGCCTGGATCTGCTCGCTGAGAGCGTCGCCCTGCTCGACGCCGGCTTCGCCGGCCTGCCGGCATTTGCCCCAGCGGTCGACCCCGATGCCACGGGCGCCGTCCTGCGCCAGGTGGCCGTCGCCCTCGCCGACGACTACCCATTCCATCACCCGCTCTACGCCGGCCAGATGCTGAAGCCGCCCCACGCCGTCGCCCGCCTGGCCTACGCCCTGGCCCAGTTCCTCAACCCCAACAACCATGCCCTCGACGGCGGGCGGGCGAGCTCCGCCATGGAAAAGGAGGCAGTGGCCGATCTGGCGCGTCTCGTCGGCTGGGAGACGCACCTGGGCCACCTCACCAGTGGCGGTACGATGGCCAATCTGGAGGCGCTTTGGGTCGCCGGTCAGTGGCAACCTGACGGGGTGATCCTGGCCTCGGAGCAGGCCCACTACACCCACCGCCGGCTCAGCGCCGCGCTGCGCCTGCCGTTCGAGACGGTGGCCACCGATCCGCAGGCGCGCCTGGACCCGGTCGCGCTGGCCGCCCGCCTGACGGCCGGCGGCGTGGGCACCGTGGTGGCCACGCTGGGCACGACGGCCACCGGCTCGGTTGACCCGCTGCCGGCCATCCTCGAGCTCCAGGCGGATTACGGCTTCCGTCTGCACGTGGACGCGGCCTATGGCGGCTACTTCACCCTGGCGGACAACCTGGACGCCCCGGCCCGCGCCGCCTTCGACGAGATGCATCGGGCCGACTCCCTCGCCATCGATCCCCACAAACATGGCCTACAACCCTACGGCTGCGGCTGCATCCTCTTCCGCGATCCCGCGGTCGGCCGCCTATATCGCCATGACTCGCCCTACACGTACTTCACGTCGGACGAGCTACACCTGGGCGAGATCAGCCTGCAGTGCTCCCGCGCCGGCGCGGCGGCCGTGGCGCTGTGGGCCACGCACCAGCTCCTGCCGCCCGTTCCCGGCGGGCCTTTCGCTGC
>JBFGLK010000619.1:0-2493 GCA_041576195.1 Promineifilaceae bacterium (SeqCode) | reverse complement strand
GGTGGCGCAGGCGCTGCCCGGCTTCGACGGCGCCCTGCTGGACAACATCACCGACTATTTCACGTACGCCGTGGTGCCGGCATGGTTCGTCTTCCAGGCCGGCCTGCTGCCGCCGGCCGCGGCCCTGGCCGGCGCTCTGGTCATCCTGCTGACGTCAGCCTACCAGTTTGCTCAGGCCGACGCCAAGACGGACGACCATTTCTTCAAGGGGTTCCCTTCCTATTGGAATGTCGTCGCCTTTTACTTCTTCGTGCTGGGCGCCAACCCCTGGCTGAACCTCGCTCTGTTGCTGGGCCTGAGCCTGTTGGTGTTCGTGCCGATTAAATACGTGTATCACGCGCGCACCGCCGCCTACCGCCGGCTGACCCTGGCGCTGAGCCTGGTCTGGGCCGGGATGGTGGTGGCGATTGGCGCGCGCCATCCTGAAGTGCCCCAATGGCTGGTGGGGGGCTCTTTGTTGTACGTGCTCTACTATGCCGGCATCAGCCTGTACCTGACGGCCCGGCCGTCCCCATCCCCTCTGGAGGTGCCCCTTGAAGCGAATCCTGCAGACCAGTGACAACGTCCTGCTCCTCGTCATCCGCCTGGCCGTGGGCCTGATCATCTTCCCCCATGGGGCCCAGAAGCTGCTGGGCTGGTTTGGTGGGCCGGGCTATGCCGGCATGATGGAGGTGTTCACGGCCAACATGGGCATCCCGGCGATCCTGGCCACGCTGGCGATCGTCGCCGAGTTCTTCGGCGCCCTGGGCCTGATCTTCGGCTTCCTCGGCCGCCTCGCCGCCCTGGGCGTCGCCGCCGACATGGTGGGCGCCATCATCCTGGTCAACTGGGCCAACGGCTTCTTCTGGACCAGCGGCGGCTATGAGTTTCCCCTGCTGATCGGGGTGTTGGCGCTGGTCATCGTGATTGGCGGCAGCGGCCCCATCTCGCTCGATCGGTTGCTGGCGGGCCGGCCGAAGTAGTGTAGGGACCGCCAGGGAGATTCCCCGGCGGATTCCGTCAGACCCCGCCGGTCTGGCAGACTGGCGGGGTCAAGGGCCTTGACCGGCGCGCCAAGCGCACGGGATCTAACCATCGTCGCTGGGAAACGGCTCGTGTGCCGGTTTGACAATATGTGACCTTTATGTTACCCTAAGGTCACGTATGGAACGCCCCCTGCCACAACAGGCGAATACCTTCTGGCGGGCGCTGACCCATCCCACGCGCCGCCAGATCATCGCCCTCTTGCTAGAGCGGCCGCGAACGACCGGGGAGCTGGTCGACCAGTTTGACGTCTCCCGCTTTGCTGTCATGAAACATCTTCGCGTGCTCGAGGAGGCCGATCTCGTGCGGATTCGGCGCGAAGGGCGGCGGCGCTGGAACGTCTTCAACGAGGCGTTTCGGGCGGCGTTCGCCGCCGCCGCGGAGGGCGCGCCGGAGGCAGCCACGCACCCGGTCGAGCGCACGCTCCGGCTGTCAGCCCCGGCGGGTCACGTCTACCACGCGCTGACCGCGGAGATCGGCGCCTGGTTCCCGCGCCGCCGGCGCCCGGACGCCCAGATCGTCCTGGAGACCCGCCCCGGCGGTCTGTTCTACGAAGGCTCCGCCGCTGCCGGCACCCTGCTGGGCATCGTTACCCACCTGGAGCCAGACCGCGCGCTGCAGCTCTGGCTCCCGCCCCAGCCGGCCGACCCGCTGGGCGGACGGTCGATCGAACTGACGCTCACCCCGGCCGAGGATGGCACGGAACTTCGCGTCGTCGAACATCCCTCACCGGGTCACTGGTTCAGCCTGCTGGACGCTCAGCTGCGCGCTTACCTCGCTGAGGCGACCATCCCGTAGCACCCTGGTCGCCGTCCCCAACCTGCGAGTGCCCCCCGTATACCCTTATCGAAGGAGAGCATATGCCCACCCCCACCCTACACGACACCCCCCTGATTGGCCTGTTTGCCACCCAGAAGAGAGCCGAAGGCGCCCTGAGCGCCCTGAACGCGCTGGATCTGAAGGCCGGCGCCATCCAGGTCGTCGAGTCGCCCCATCTCGACTCGGCAGCCCGGACGGCCGTTCCCGCCGTCGCCGCGCCCGGTCCCGTCGGCTGGCCTGGTCCGGTACCCTTGCCCCTGGCGACCCCGGATCGCCCGGACTTTCTGGCCCGCCTGGGCGTTCCGAGCGCCGACGCCGATTTCTACGCCTCGACCATTGACCGAGGAGCCACGCTGATCGTCGTCGACGTGGACCCCGACCAGGCGTCAAGGGTCCGGCAGTTGCTGGGCGAACACGGCGCCATGAATCTCAAGAACGAGGCCGGCTGATCGTGCGCTCCCGACCAGATCAGCTCAGCCTATTACCAAACCAAGGAGAAGTAATGATTAACGAGACAAAGAGTTATACCTTCACTGCTCGCAGCAGCCGCTTGCCTGCCAAGGTGGCCACCTTTACGCTCAATAACGGTCATGTGGCCATCAGCCTGGGCGAAGCTCTCATGGCGCAGGCCGACCAGGCCGTCGCCGAGGC
>JBFGLK010000618.1:0-2505 GCA_041576195.1 Promineifilaceae bacterium (SeqCode) | reverse complement strand
GAGCGACCGCCGGCGCCTCAGGCTGCCGGCTGTCCCACCAGGTCAACACAGCCACGACGACCGCAGCCGAGATGAAAACGTTGATCAGGATGAATGGCAACAGGCGACGCAGGGTCATAGCACTCTCCACCCTCATTCTATCGCAATCGAGAGCCCGGCGAAAGCGCGCTGCAAGCGCGCTGCAAGCGCGCCGCAAGCGCGCCCGCGCTGGTCAGTTCGGCCGAATCAGAGAGAATAGGCGGCGTGCCGGCACACGCCGTTTCGGTCGGGGCCGCCCTTGGCGGCGGCCAACACCTGCCAGGAGAAGCCCGATGAGCGTTCCGCTGAAGATCCTGTTTCTGAGCGCCGAGGTCGACCCGTTTGCCAAGCGGGGCGGCCTTGGCGACGTGGCCGGGGCGCTCCCCAAGGCGCTGCACGCGCTGGGCCACGAGGTGCGCGTCGTGATGCCAGCCTACGCGAACGTCGAGGCCGGCTTCCCCGGTGTCACCAGCACCGACCTGACGCTCCAGGTGCCCACCGGCAGCGGGACCATCCAGGCCGGCGTCTTCGAGGGCACCCTGCCCGGCAGCGAGGTGCCGATCTACTTCATCGCCGAGCGCAACCTGTTCGGGCGCCCGGAGGTCTATGGCTACTGGGACGACCCTTATCGCTTCGGCTTCTTCAGCCGCGCCGCCCTTGATCTGGCGGCGGTGATGGGCTGGCGGCCCGATGTGGTCCACGCTCACGACTGGCATGCCGCCCCGGCCATCACCTGGCTGGCGACCTCCGGGCAGGTCTATGACTTCTTCCGCGGCGTGCCCTCAGTCTTCACCATACACAACCTGGCGCACCAGGGGTTTACAAGCTGGAACATCTTCGACTACCTGGGCATCGCCACGCACTCCTTGATGGAGGAGCGCTTCGGCGAGGTCAACTTCATGGCCCGGGGCATTTATCATGCCGCGTTGATCAACACCGTCAGCCCGAGCTACGCCCGGGAGATCATGACGCCCGAAGGCGGCGCCGGCATGGACGGGCTGCTGCGCCATCGGCAGCGCGACCTCCACGGGATCCTCAATGGGCTGGACACCGCCGTCTGGGATCCGCAGACGGACGAGCGGCTCGAGTATCACTACGACCTGGACAACCTGGAGGAGCGGGCGGCGAACAAGGCCGCGCTCCAACGCGCCGTCGGCCTTCCCGAGCGCCCGAACGTTCCTCTCCTGGCCATGGTTTCGCGCCTCGACTGGCAGAAAGGGCTGGACATCCTCGGCCACGCCCTGCACCTGCTGATGAACGGGCTGGCGGGGGAGGCGCAGTTCGTCGTCCTGGGCAGCGGCGCCCCGGAGTACGAGGGCATGTTCGCCCAGCTGGCCGGCTACCATCGCGACAAGATGTCGGCCGTCCTAGCCTACAATGCCAACCTGGCGCCGCTGATCTATGCCGGCAGCGACATGTTCCTCATGCCCTCCCGCTTTGAGCCGTGCGGCCTGGGCCAGATGATCGCCATGCGCTATGGCAGCGTGCCCGTCGTGCGGGCCACCGGCGGGTTGGCGGACACGGTGCGCGAGGGGGATACCGGCTTCGTCTTCTACCAGATGGATCCCTTCGCCCTATGGGAGGCGTTACAGCGGGCGATCTACGTCTACAACGTGGACCGGCCGACGTGGACGCAGATTCAGCGCAACGGCATGGTCCAGGACTTCGGCTGGCAGCGCTCGGCGCTGAGCTATCAGCAGCTCTACCGCTGGGCCACCGGCCGCGGTTGAGGTCGCACCCGGCCGCGCCAGCCAACCAGGCGCCGGCCCCGGGCCGGCAAGGAGTCGCTCATGTTTGACGACATCTGGGCCGTCTACCAGGAGCAGGACAGCTTCGCCGCCGTCGAGCGGGTGTGCCGGCAGGAGGACCCGGCGGAGGCGATGGCGTTGTTTGCCGAGCTGGTGCGTCGCTGCTACCAGGAGAAGCGGAACCTGGCGGCCACGCTGGCCTTCGGCCGTGCCGGCATCCAGCACGGCCTGGCACTCGCCGCGGCCGCCGCGACGCTGGAGGACGCCGCCGATCTTCGCGGCCGGGCCAAGGCGCTGGCCTACAACGTGGGCTCGTCCGCCTGGCCGGGCTGGGACGAGGACGGCATCGCCGTGTCCGCGGGGGACCTGGCCGTCGGGCTCGACGCGGCGCGGACCAATCTGCGCCTGGCGCACGAGCTGGGGCGGGGTGACCTACCCTTGAGCCGGGCCCACTGGCTCCTCGGGGCGCACCACCTCGCTCGGGGGGAGCTGGAGGCCGCCGGCGCCCATTTCGAGGTGGCCATCGAGCGGGCTCAGGCCGCTGGCGAAATCGGCGACGAGCTGCTCAATCGCGGCTATCTCGGCCTGACCGGCGTCCTGGCCGACCCGGACGACCCGGGCGCCCAGCGGGCGTTGGCCGACGTGCGCGAGCCCCTGTCCCAACTGGAGTACGGCGCCTTCTTCGTCGGCCAACTGGACAGCGCCCGCCGCGTGCTTGAGGCCCGCCTCGCCACACCCT
>JBFGLK010000617.1:0-2517 GCA_041576195.1 Promineifilaceae bacterium (SeqCode) | reverse complement strand
GTCGGCTCGACCGGGCCCTCACCCAGACGTACACAGCGGCGCTGGGCATGGGCGAAGGCGATGCCGCCCCAAGCGGGTCCTGGATCCGCACGCTCACCCGGACGAACACGTATGAGCTGACGGCAGACGCTTTCGGCATCTATGTGGGCACCGCGTACGCCGGCATGACGCCGCCCGCCTATGGCGAGACGCCGGTCAGCGTTGACTACGAGCGCATCAGCCAGACACTGGCAGCGGCGCTGGCCGAGGTCGCCGAGAGCGAGGTTACGCTCTCTGGCCACTGAGTTGAAGCGTCCCGCCCCAAACGCCAACCGGGCCGACAAGTCACGGCCCGGTTGGCCGCGATCCCCTCGTCCATGAGAGGGACCTTTGGTTTTGCTGAATTGACAACCAGTTAACTGCATGCGCGACTGATATCGCTCTAAACTAGATCGCATGAGCGACTCCCAATTGGTCCGCACTACGTCCCTGCAGCGCCGCCTGCCGGCATTGAGTCTTGTGCTGATGGCGGCGTTGCTCGCCGCGCTCGCGCACGGCGGGAAGCCCGCGGTGGTGGCGGCCAACGGCGCCACCGCCGTCTATCTGCCCTTCTTCGGCGCCGAACCGCAGGTGCCCGACGAATACGTCGCGCTCTACGAGGAGCTGGATACCTCCCTGTCGATGTTTCGGGCTTCGCTGAACGGCCAGTGGGATGGCACGCCCGGGGCCACCATCTTCTCCGCCGAGCTGACCCCGGCCAGCGGCAACAACGGCGAGCGCCTGCTGGGACCCTACTATATGGATGCCGTCCTCGACTATCTGGATGGGCTGCAGGCGGCCGGCGCCGCCGGCATTGGCATGCAGATATCGTACCCGATGCTCCTGCCGGACTTTCCCCGCGCCGGCGAGTACCTGGCCTTCTATCAGGAGGTGGCGGACGCCGTCCATGCCCGTGGCATGACCCTGCTGATTGAGAGCAGTCCGGTCTTTGCCGGCACCCAGTTCTCCGGCGTGCCCGTGGACTATAGCGACCTGACGCCGGCCACCTACTTCGCCGGCCGGCGCGACATGCTGGTGACCATCGCCGAGCAGATCGGTCCCGACTATCTCTCCCTGGTGCACGAGCCCGACACCGAGATCGCCCTGACCGGTCTCGATCTGACCATCGACGACTTCGTCGCCTTCGTCAACGACACAGTGGCGGCCATTGGCCCCGGCTCGGGCATCCGCCTTGTTGCCGGCAATGGCAGCTGGGACGGTCTGGAGTATATCGCTCGCTTCGCCACCGAGACCGCCGTCGATGCGCTCAACGTGCACGTCTACCCCGTAGTAAGCCCCGGGCTCGACCCGCTCGCCGCCCTGGTGGAGATCGCTGAGCTGGCGGCAGCCCAGGGCAAAGGCGTGGTCATCGGCGAGTCGTGGCCCTACAAGGCGTCGACTCAGGAGCTCTGGTGGCCCGGCCTGGGCTCGTTCTTCAATCGCGACGTCTTCAGCTTCTGGTCGCCCATCGACGTCAAGTTCATGGAAAACCTGGCCACGGTGGCCCACATCCACGATCTGGAGTTCGTCAGCTTCTTCTGGTCGCGCTACTTCTTCGCCTACCTTGACTACAATGCCTATCCTCCGGGGACCTGGGGCTACACGCTGTTGCGCGACGCCGAAGACGCCTGCTACGCGGCCCTGCAAGCGGGCGAACTCACAGAGACCGGTCGGGCGATGGGCCGCCTGACCGCGCCGTAGGGCTCGCGGCAAGCCGCTCGCTCAGCGCCCGTGGCTGAGCGTGCCAGCTTCCGGCAGACACGCACCCGCCCCTCCCGTCCACTTCACGCTAGAATAGGGGTCAATAGCCCGCCTTGGGCCGGACCGCGCGATGCTGCCTGATCGGCTAACGAAGGAGGAACGGAATGGACGTCATCCTGCAATGGCTCACGGAGGTGGCGCCAGGAATGGACTGGCAGGCTGTGGGTCGCCTGACCCTGGCAGCCCTGCTTGGGGCCATCGTCGGCGTGGAACGGGAGATCACGGGCCATCCCGCCGGCCTGCGCACGAACATCTTGATCGCCACCAGCTCCTGCCTCTTCACGGTGCTCTCCATCAAGGCATTCCCGCTACAGGGCAGCGCGCAGGACACCGCGCGCGTGGCCGCCCAGATCGTCACCGGCGTTGGCTTTCTCGGCGCGGGCGTGGTGCTGCATACGCGCCGGTCGGTGATCGGCCTGACGACGGCGGCCACGATCTGGATGGTCGCCGCCGTCGGCATGGCAGTGGCCACCGACATGTACCTGCTTGGGGTCTTCGTGACCCTGATGACCACGGGCGTGCTCTTCCTGCTGGCCCCGCTGAGCTCCCGCCTGGCGACGAGGGCCAATCGGCGCCAGCGCTCGACGCAGACGGGCGGCAGTCGCTCGCCAGAGGCGCCGACGGGTAAGGGCGACGGGGGTGCCTGACAGTCGGCGAGCGTCATGGGACTCTCGGGTGATTGTGCCGGCAGCCCACACGCCCTACACTGAGGGCATCATGTGGAACAAACACCTGGCG
>JBFGLK010000616.1:0-2520 GCA_041576195.1 Promineifilaceae bacterium (SeqCode) | reverse complement strand
TGGGGCGGAACCGCATGACGACGGTGTGTGTCCCCGGCGGCACGACGAGGCCGCGCAAGGCGACATTGGTCGGGTAGAGCGGCGCCGGCCGGCCGTCGACCTCCGCCTGCCAGCCGGGGTAGTAGGTGTCGGCCAGGACCAGCAGCCGCGGCGCTTCCGCGACGACCTGGATGGTGATGGCGTTGGCGCTCCGGGCTTCAATCGTGGCGCTCTCGGTCGGGCCCAGCTCCGGGCCGGCGCCCAGCCCTGGGTCGCCCACAACCAGGGCGGCGTTTCCATAGTCGAAGTCCGGCGCGGCCAGGCGCTCGGCGGCCGCGGCGGCGTCGGGGACCGGAACGACGTCGCGCACCAGGTAGGCGCGCGGCTTGGCCACGACAAACCGGTAGTAGGCGAACGGCTCGTCCCGCCTGACGAGCTCGAACGCCGGATCGGTGTACTCGCCGGTGGTCACCACCATCTCCACGTTGAGCAACAGGTTGCGGCGATAGTCGTCGAGAATGGCTAGCAGCCGCTGGTAGTCGATGAGCATCAACGGCGGCAGCCCGCCCACGTTGTCGACGCCCAGCAGGCTGCCGAAGTCCTGGGAGGAGGTCTGGTCGAACACGGTGCGATAGACGGTGCTGCGGCCGGGTGGAGCGGCCGCCACGCGGGCCATGTCGTTCCCCGGCGGCGGAGGCTGCGCCACCCAGAAGCGCCCGTGATTGACCGACATCACGTCCAGGACGGCGATGATCACCAGCGCGCTCGCGGCCACCCACGGCCGGTCGCGGAAGAGCCAGAAGGCCAGCCCGCCGCCGAGCAGCATCAGGGCGGCAAAGGCGAGCGCCCCCACGGGCAGGTTCGGGTCGTAGACGGCGTCTGGCGGGCGGGTGATCGTCCACAGCCACGTCAGCAGGGTGGCCAGGCCGAGCAGCGCGCCGGCGCCGGCGACCACCGGGCGTAGCAGGCGCCCGCCCTCCGTGCGCACGAGCTGGATGCCGTAGCCGCTCAGGGCGGCGAGGCTGAACGTCATGCCGAAGGCCAGCCGCTCCACGTTGCGCAGGTATCCCGGAAAGCCGAGGCGCTCGACCAGGTAGAGGGCGTCGAACAGGATGAGGTGTTTGCCGGCAGAGCCGAACAGGCACGCCAGGAAGACGCCGGCCCAGAACAGCCCCCGGCGCCGCGCGACGGCGAGGGCCGCCAGCAGCACGGCCCAGAAGCCGACGTAGAGGTTCTGGGTGCCCAGCAACTGGGGCAGGAAGAAGCCGGTCAACTGGTCGAACGGGAAGCCGCCTTCCGCCACCTGCGCGTAGGTCAGGATCGAGCGGGTGGAGAGCCGGGTCAGCTGGAGCGTGGGCAGCCACTGGGCGGCGGCCGTGCCCAGGGCGACGGCGACGAGCAGGAGCGCGCTCCGGGCGATTTCTCCCGGCCGCCTGCCGGCACGATGGGCAGTGTAGGCGAGCCAGGCCAGGGCGACCGGGCCGGCAGTCAGGTAGGATTGGGGCCGGCCGGCGAGGAAGATGAGGCCCAGGCTGATGCCGGCAGCGGCCATGAGCAGTCGCTGCCGGCGCTCGACGGCCAGCGTGACGAGTAGCAGCGCCAGGGGGAACCAGGGCGCCACCTCCAGCTCGGAGAGCTGCAACGGGGGATAGAAGGTCAGGTAGCCGCCAAACTCGAAGATCAGCGCGCCGGCCAGTGCCGGCAGCCGGGCGCCGAAGAGACGCTGGAAGAAGAGGAACGAAAAGGCGCCGGCGAGAAAGAAGTGTAGCCCGATGTCCAGGCCGAGGGTGTCCAGGGTGTAGGCCGGGCCGGCCAGCCAGGCAAAGGCCAGGGCCACGGGGTAAAAGGTGGCCGCCTGCGGGTCGGCGAACTGGGGATAGCCGCTGTAGACGTGGGGGTTCCACAGGGCGAACTCGCCCGCGGCCAGGGTGCGGGCGAAGAAGGCGCGCGGGGGGTAGAACACCTCTGCTAGGTCGGACTTCTCGGGCAGGTAGGCCCGATCCGCGGGCGCCGCGGCCCACAGGCGCCAGAGAAAAAGGTAGGTGAGGCCGGCGATCAGGGCCAGGCAGAGCGCGGTCTGGAACCGGGGCGAGCGGATGAGGCGAGCGGTGCGGTCCATCGGGAGTCGGGCCTTCTCACGTGAGATCGCGGCGGGCGCGGGCCGCCCACCAGGCGTTCGAAGGGTCTGCCGTCCTAGCCCTCGAAGATCTGAATGAGGTTGCCGCAGGTGTCCTCGAAGACGGCGATCGTCGTCGCCCCGGCGCTCATTGGGCCGCTGCGGAAGACGACGCCCCGCGCTACGAGCCGGGCGTGTTCGGCCGCCACGTCTGGCACGGCGAACGCCATCAGCGGGATCCCGGCGTCATAGAGCGCGCGCTGGTAGGTGCGGGCCGGCGGGAAACCCATGGGCTCGAGGAGCAGCTCGACGTCGTCCGGCCCGTCGGGGGAGACGACGGTGAGCCAGCGGTCGTCGCCCAGCGGGATGTCGTGCTTCTTCTTGAAGCCGAGGACGTCGGTGTAGAAGGCCAGGGCCTTCGCCTG
>JBFGLK010000615.1:0-2537 GCA_041576195.1 Promineifilaceae bacterium (SeqCode) | reverse complement strand
GGGCCAGGCCGGCGGTGAGCGCGCCTGGCGGCAGGCGCCAGCACCAGTTGGGCGGCCCGACTGTGCCGGGCGTATTCATGCG
Source organism: Promineifilaceae bacterium (SeqCode) (assembly GCA_041576195.1). GTDB lineage: Bacteria > Chloroflexota > Anaerolineae > Promineifilales > Promineifilaceae > JAGVTM01. Next base: position 2,455 of record JBFGLK010000615.1, on the reverse strand, counting down.
GGCGGCCGAGCTCAGGCCGAGCAGGTCCTGGGCGGTGGTCATGGCCGTGCCGGCCACGGACGACCAGGTGAGCCGGATCAGGTCCCAGGCGATGTCCTGGCCGCTGACGCCCAGGTATTTGCGGGCGGCGTCGCGCTCCTGCTCCGAGGCGCCGTTCTGGTACCAGCCGACGACGGTGTCGTTGTCGTGGGTGCCGGTGTAGGCGACCCAGTCGCGGGTGAAGTTGTGCGGCAGGAAGTGGTCGTCGGGCCCGCCCCCGAAACCGAACTGGACGATCTTCATGCCGGGGTAGCGAAAGGTCTCCTGGAGCTCGTCGACGCCGGCGCGGGCCTCGGGGGTGAAGTCGCCCAGGTCCTCGGCGATGATGGCCACGTCGCCGAGGGCGGCGGTGACCGTGTGGAAGATGTCCGGGCCTGGGCCGGGCAGCCACTGGCCGATCTCCGCGGTGGGGGCGGATGCCGGCACTTCCCAGTAGTCGTTGAAGCCGCGGAAGTGATCGATGCGCACGACGTCGGCCTGGAGGAAGGCCATGCGGAAGCGGCTGATCCACCAGGTGTAGCCGCGCTCTTTCATGACGTCCCAGCGGTAGAGCGGATGGCCCCACAGCTGGCCGGTCTTACTGAAGTAGTCGGGCGGCACGCCGGAGACGACGGTGGGGTTGAGGTCCGCGTCGAAGAGGAAGAGCGGGGTATTGGCCCAGACGTCGGCGCTATCGAGGGCGACGAAGATGGGGATGTCGCCGATGAAGCGCACGCCGCGGTTGTTGGCATAGCGCTTGAGGGCCAGCCATTGCTCGAAGAAGATCCATTGCAGGTACTTCTGCTTGAGGATGATGCCGGCAAGCGCCTCCGCCTTGACCTCCAGGGCGGCCGGCTGGCGGGTCTTGAGCGCCTCCTCCCATTCGCCCCAGGGGCGGAGCTCGTTCTCTTCCTTGATGGCCGTGAAGAGGGCGAAGTCGTCCAGCCAGCCGGCGTGCTCGGCGCAAAACGCGGCGAAGGCCGCGGCTTGATCGGCGGGCTGGGCGGCCTGGAAGTTGGCGAAGGCGCGGTCCAGCAGGGTGGTCTTGTAGCGAATGACCGGCCCGTAGTCGACGCGCTCGGCCGGGAAGGGCGGGACGTCGGCCAGATCGGCTTTGGTCAGGTGGCCCAGGCCGGCGAGGGCGTCGAGGTCGATCAGGAGGGGGTTGCCGGCAAAGGCCGAAAGGGCCTGATAGGGGGAGTCGGCGTAGCCGGTCGGGTTGAGAGGCAGCACCTGCCAGTAGCTCTGGCCGGCAGAGACCAGCCAGTCGACGAAGCGATAGGCGGCCTGGCCCAGATCGCCGATGCCGAAGCGGCCGGGCAGGGAGGTGGGGTGGAGCAAGACGCCGCTGGAACGCGGGAATTTCATAGACGCACCTCGGTGGACGGCGGTCAGATAGATCTTCGTGTTGGCACCTATCCATTATAGCGCGGGGGGGATGGGTTAGCTGGTTGGTTGGTTTGCCGGATGGTTAGTTGGTTGGGTGGGGCCGAAGGTCTCGTCTGGCGGCGGTGCAGTATAATGGGGTCAGGGTTTTTGCTGCCATCGAGGAGGGTACCTATGACCAACTGGGTGCCGGCGTTGTGGGCGGCGCTGATTGGCGCGGCCGGGTCGCTGGCCTATTTCACCGGGCTCTATTTTGGGTTCCTGCAGAACGAGGCCATCCTGAGCCGGCTGTGGCCTCCGGCGCGGCAGAGCGGCCTGGCGGTCCGGCTCTTTCGCGTGCTCTGGTTCGCGATCATTGGCGGCTCCGTGGCCTTTGTGTTCCAGCTCCCGGAGACCAGCCTGGCCCCGATCCAGGCGTTCATCGTGGGCACGACGTGGCCGACCATCGTTTCGCAGGTGCTGACCGGGCGACAGCTGGATTCGCCGGAAGTCATCAGGAATCAGATCGAAGGACTCCTGGAAGGATAGTGAGCTGTGCAACAAGTTGACGACATCCTGAGCATGAGGACGTCCCTGTTTGTGGACATCAACGTTCCGCGCGTGACGCGCGACCTGGGCTGGACGTCGTTGGTGCAGCGCGTTCAGGAGCATCCGGACCATACCGTGCTGGTCGTGGACGAGGCCGGTCGGTTGCAGGGGATCGTGACGGACGGCGACATCTTGAAGCAGTTGTCGGTGGCGGCGGCCGCGGCGGCCGCGGCGGCGGAGCCTATCGCGGGCGACGTGATGAGCCCTCTCGACGCCGGCACCGACACGGTGGCCCAGGCGGAGGAGCCGGTGGGCGACGTGATCGAGCGCCTTAACGGCAAGAACGCGCTGAACCAGCGGCTCAAGAGCATGCCGGTGGTCAACGAGGCGGGCACGCTCCTGGGTCAGGTGACGCGGGCGAGCATCCGCGCCGGGCTGGACAGCATCCTCTATCCACAGGCGCAGTCGCGGCGCAAGCGGTAGGGGAGAGCACCCGAAGGGTGCGTGCCGACAACACCCTAAG
>JBFGLK010000614.1:0-2544 GCA_041576195.1 Promineifilaceae bacterium (SeqCode) | reverse complement strand
GGCGTGCCACTCGGGGTCGCCGTCGACGTGCCGGTGGGCGTCCGCGTGGGGCGCGGCGTGCAGATGGGGTTGGGCGTCGGGTTCCACGGGGCGCCCGCCGTCGGCGTCATGCCGCTGAGCGCCGGCGCCGGCGCAAGCGGAACCTGGCTGGTATCGCCGTGGACGACGACGGCCAGGTTCGCCACCCAGGCCTCTGATTCGTCCGGCAGTCGGATGAGCCACCACGGAGTGTCCGCTGCCCGCGCCACGATGTACCGGGTCTCCAAATAGCGCAGTTGATAGACTACCGGGTAGGCGAGTCCCGGACCGCCCCGCACATTGACGGTGCTCGAGCGCGACAGGATCGTCGGATCCGGGCTGCATGGCTCGGCCGTGGGCAGGAAGCCCCCGAGCGGTGTGGCGGCCAGAGTGACGCGCGGCGCGGTAGGGGACGGGCTCGCCTCCAGCTCGGGACTGGCGGTGGGGAGTGGACCGGGGTCGCCGCCACCGCCGCCCGGCGTGGCCCCCGGCGTTGCCGAGGGTTGCGCACCGGGCGTAGGGGTCCGGGTGGGGATGGTCTGGGCCCAGGCGCTCCCCATACCCCCGCTCAACCAGAGAAGCGCGAAGAGCATCGCCGCGATTGTCCTTGCCTTGCTCATGCTGGCTTCCTTTAGCGATAGATGACGCTCAACACGAGGTTGGCGTCCAGCATGGTGTCGAACACGATCGCCCCGCCAGCGACCGTGGCCGCCGCCTCCGACACGGCCTCGATCGTCGCGCCGGGCGGCACCGTCACGCGCAGGCGCGTCGGCTGCGGCGCCGTGCCCGCTTGTTTGACCAGGTGAAGCGTGTACGCCGTGCTGCCGTCGTCCAGGTGCCGAACGACCGGAGGCAGCTGGTAGCGATACGTGGCGGTGAGCTCCTCGCCCGGATAGATCAGATGGAAGTTGCCGAAGACAGTATGGCCGGGCGGCTCGCTCGTCGCTTGTACATCGCCTGGCCAGGGCCGCCGGGAAACAAACATGTCGGCGGCAACCGGCGCGGAGCTGCCGGCAAGCAGCGATGCGCCGGCCGGGGCGTAGATGCGGGCGTAGTTCCAGTAGCAATCGTTGACAAGCAACGCGTATCGCGTCTCGGCCGTGTAGTCGGTGCGGTGGACGCAATCGCCGGGCGGCGGCGTGCCGGCATGAACGTAGGTGACACGCACCGCGGCCTCGCCGCGGCCATCCTCGGCCAGCGTGACGGCGTAGTCCAGCCGGCTGGTCACGACGGCGTTGGCCTTGTTGAAGCCGACGTTCATGTCCACGACGCTGAGCACGTCTGCTTCGGCCGGCATGGGGAGCCGCCCGTCCCAACCCAGGTCCCGCAGGATCGCCGCCGTCGCCGGATCGACGGCGTAGATCTGCAGGTGACGGGATCGCACACCCTCCACGGCCACCTGGGCCACTCGAGGGAGCAACGTTTGCCCATTCGGGCCTTCCAGTTTCTGCCGCAAGGCCGTCGCCAGTGGACTCATGAACGACTTGCGCGAGCCGATCCACTCTCGGAGCGAGCCGTCCACTACTTCGGGCTCCCACGCTTCCCGGATTAGATCGAGCACATTCTCGCCCGTCACTCGGCCGGCCAGCTCCGGTACCCGGAGGGGGCCAACAGCGCCCACGAGCATCTCGAGGAAGCGCTGGTCGATGGCAATGACGCCGTCCAGCGGTAGATCGCCCTGACCATAGCGATAGAGGTGCATCATCGCCTCGGCCGAGCGCGGGAAGTCGGCCCAATAGTTGGCGTCGCGAAAGAGAAACAGCTCTGAGCCCATGAAGTCGTACAGGGCGACGGCGCCGACGTCGGGCGGGAAATCGTAGGGTTGTTCGGCCCAGTTGTCGATCACGTTGGCGTCGTCGAACGAGAGATCGGCAATGCGGCCCGCGTCGATGCGGAGCAGGCCGACGCCGCTGATGAAGCCGCCGGTGGGGCGTAGCTCATCCTCATTCTGGGCGACAAAAAGATAGGTGCTTGGCTTGCCCACGCCGAGCAGCCGGTCGAGCACGGGCGCCAGCGCCAGGCCATCCTGAGCGATTGGCAGGTAGGCGGCCAGCGGCTCGAGTAGCCGGCGCACGCGCCAGGGCAGCCGCTCCGGCGCTTCGATACGCGCCAGCGCGGCGGCCGCCCGATCCACCTCGCGGGCGGCCTGCGCCAGCTCCGGACCGGCGCCGGCCGCGGCGGCCAGCAGACGGGAGACACTCAATCCGGCGCCGTCGTTGGCGGTGGTCAGCCCTGGGCCGACGCCCTGCCAGGCATAGGCGGCGGCGGCGGTGCCGGCATCCGCCAGCTCGATTAAGTCCGGCGCTTCGGCGAGGAGCGGTCCGATCCGCGGCAGCCAGCCCAGCGCCGGAAGGACCGGCCAGAAGAGGCGGGTCTCTTGTCGGATGACGAGCACGTCCCGGCGCACGCCAATCACGAGGTCGCCCAGCCGAGCCGGGTCGACGGTGCCGAGGCCAGCCTCCTGAATCTGCGTGAGCTCAGCCTCGACGCTTTGTAGCGAGCGGGCCGCGCCGACCAGGCGCCAGC
>JBFGLK010000613.1:0-2562 GCA_041576195.1 Promineifilaceae bacterium (SeqCode) | reverse complement strand
TGGTTCTGGGACACGGTTCAGGTCCAGAGCTCGCTGTCAGTCCCGTTCGAGTTGCCTTCCGTGGCCGCAGTGGCGGCCGAGCTCTCCCTGGGCCTGTGGGGAGCGACGTCAGACGTTCGATTGCCAGAAGATCACGACCTGGACGTCCTCGTCAATGACGTCCCGCTCGGCACCATTCGCTGGGACGGAGAGGCATATCACCAAGCCACGCTTCCGGTGCCGGCGGGCGTCCTCCGGTCGGGCGCAAATGCGCTGACCCTCGACAATACGCCGGACGGCGCCACGTTCCTGGACATCATGCTGCTGGACCGGTTCGAGATCGCCTATCAGGCGCCGCCGGTCGCCATTGGCGATCGCTTCGCGCTGGCCCCTGGCGCTGCCGGCGCGTTCTCTCTGTCCGGCTTTGGCCGTGACCCGCTCCTGCTTGACGTCTCGACGCCAGGACGGCCCCTCGTGGTGGCGGCCGAGGACGCCGATGATCCCACCGTCGTTCGCTTTGTGGCCGACGCCGGCCAGCGGCTTGTGGCCGCGGGGCCGGCCGGCTTTCTCCGCCCGGAGGCAATCGCGCCGCTGCGGGCCACGCCGTGGACCGGGACCGACGTCGGCGCCGATCTGATCATCGTGACCACCGACGGCCTCGTTGCCCCACTGGAGCCGCTTGTGGCCGCGCGCGAAGCGCAGGGCCTTCGAGTAGCGGTGCTGACGGTGGGCGAGATCTATGATGGCTTCGGCCATGGCCAGTCGTCCCCCGAAGCGATCACCGCCATGCTCCGCCATGCGACCGCCAGTTGGGCGCCACCTGCACCGCGCTATCTCTTGCTCGTCGGCGAGGCAACCTACGACTACAAGGATTACCTCGGCCTGATGCCGGCACATGTCGTGCCGCCGCTGCTCGTGCCGGTAGAGTACAGCGGCGAGACTGTGAGCGACGCTCGCCTGGCAGACGTCGACGGCGACGCCAATCCCGATCTGGCCGTCGGTCGGTGGCCCGCCGCCGCCGCCGCCGCCGTCGCCGCCCTCGTCGAGCGCACGCTGGCCTACGAATCCAGTCCCGCGCCGGCATCCGCGCTGTTCACCGCCGACGGCACGTCGGCCGAGTTTTCCAGCTTCTCCGATCGTCTGCTGCAGTCTACGGCCTTCCCGATTGAGCAGGTCTCGCGCCTCTATGGTTCGACATCCGCCGAGGTCATCCCATTGTGGAACGACGGCGCCTGGCTGGTGTCGTACACCGGCCACGGCAGCACCGAGCGCTGGGGCAAGGAAGATGTCTTTTCGAGAGAGGCCGTCGACAAGCTCGCGGCGGAAGGCGCGTCGCCTATCGTCGTGCAGTTCACCTGCCTCTCCGGCTTCTTCGCCCATCCGGAAGTCGTCTCCATCTCCGAGCGGTTACTGCTGCATGACGGGGGTCCCGTGCTTGTCGTGGCGGCCACGAGTCTCACCCTGTCGTCCAGCCAGGAGCCCTTTGCCAACATGCTCGTTCAGGCCTTGCTCGACCCGGGCGTGACGCGCATGGGGGACGCCCTGCAACAAGCCAAGGCAGGCCTGGACACGTCTGCGCCCAGCCTGCGCGAAGTCAGCGATACCTTCGGCCTTCTTGGTGACCCTTCCGCCCCGATCCAGCGCCCTCCTATCGGCGCCGACTCCTAGCTCGGACAAACCGCGATGGCCGCCACGCACACGCCGCCAGAATCGCTGCCAGACGCCGGCACCGGCCGGCGCCGCCGGCCGTGGCTGCAGGTGCTGGCGGGACTCGCGCTTGGCGGGCTCGTGTTCTGGCTGGCCCTGCGCACCGTCGATCCCGAGGAGTTGCGCGGCGCCCTGGCCAGTGTTGATCTAGTCTGGGTCCTGGCCGGGCTGGCCATCATCGTCGTGACGACGCTGGTGAAGGCGTGGCGCTGGCAGCTGCTCTACTACCCGAGCTGGCCGCCCCCGCCGCTGTCCAGTCTGTTCTGGGCCACCGTGTTGGGTCAGTTTGTCAACCTGGTTTTGCGCGTGGGCGAGCTCGCTCGCATCTACGCGGTTGAGCAATCCACACCCCGCATCAAGGCCCGGTCTGCCGGCACGCTCGTGGTGGAGAAGACGCTCGACGCCTTCATGATCGGCTTGCTGGCCGTGGTCGTGACGCCCTTCATCGTGCTCCCGTCCTACGTCGCCGGCTACCTGCCCACGCTGCTGGCCGTCACCGGGGTCGCGGCCGGCGCCCTCTACCTCGTCGCCTATCGCTCGGAATGGGTGCTGGCCGGTTTCCGGCGGCTGGCCCACTGGTTGCCCGGTCCCATTGGCGAGCGCCTGACGGGCCTCTTCAGCGCCGGTCTCCTGCCGAGCCGTATCCCAGGCGAGATCTACCGCCGGCTGGCGCTCGAGGGCTCGAACCTGGCATCGCGCACCAGCCGCGCCGGAGGCTCGTCGTACCAGGAGTCGTACGCGCCGTTCCGCGTGCCGGGTGCACCCACCGAGCGGCCGAATCTGTTCCTCTCGACCCCGCTGCTGGCCCAGGAGGTCGAGCGCGCCGGGCAGATGGCGGCGATCCGCCGGCGGATCGTCCTCGTCACCAGCTTGATG
>JBFGLK010000612.1:0-2565 GCA_041576195.1 Promineifilaceae bacterium (SeqCode) | reverse complement strand
TGCCGCCCATCGCCGAGCCAACCGACAGGCAGTAGAACAGGGCCTGCTCTCAGCCCCGGGGACAGTCCCCGTCAGGAAACCGACCACGGGCAACATGGCGGCCGTGAACGGGATGTTGGCGATGACCGTGGACAGCAGGGCACTGATCCAGATGACGGCCAGCATGGCCAGCAGCAGGCTGTCGCCGACGGCCCGGCCGATGGCGTCGGCGATGAAGCTGACCGGGCCGACCTCCTGGATGCCGCCGTATGGATGCGCACACGGCTCGTCTGCAGCAGGAAGTCAAGATTGACGACGTACAGGAAGTAGAGAGTGAGGCCCGTGTCCTGGGCCAGGGCAATGGCCCGGGACACGGTGGTCTGGCCACCCGGCCCCCCGCGAACGGCACAGATGAGCCCACCCATGACCCGGCCCCTCCTTGGCACGAAGCGCCCGATCGTTGCGCAGCATTCTAGGGGCGGCCGCGAAGCGGTGTCAGTGAGCCAAATCAGGGCCAGGCGCTGTGGGGCGATTCGCCTGAATCGCCAGAGGTATCACAGTGGCCCGGGTAACACGCGATTTGGCAAATCGCGCCACGATTATGCGGGCGACCCGTAGAGCCACCAGAAGCTCTCGGGTGGGTAGGCGGGCTGCCAGCCATCTGGCCAGACGAACGGCCCTGCCTGGAAGCCGGCGCGCAGCCGTCGGTCTAGAAGGTCAAGCTCCTGCGTCACGCGCGCTTCGAGGCGGAACGGCGGGACACCTAGCTGGTCCAGCAGGGCGGCGATCATCGCCCGCGCCTCGACGGCCGAGGCGTAGTAGGCTGGCGCCCGCGCCTGGCGCTCTTCCCGCAGGTCGCGCAGATACTCCGTCCACTGGCGCAGGCGGGCGTCCAGCTCCTGGTGCCCCTTCTGTTCGATACGCACCACCCACTCGCCGGCCACCGCCTCATACGCGTCCATCGCCGCGCTGAGCCGCTCCCGCTCGGCCGCCGTGAGCTGATCCCTCAGGAGGAGCAAACGGTGCTGCCGCATGAGGTAGCCCCCCAGGGTGAGCCGCGGCATATGGCCCGGCGACAACGGCCAGAACAGCACCTCGCTCAGCACATAGGTCCGCATCTCGGCGGCCATCGTCTCGGCGATCTCCACATCCTGAGATAGCCTGGCCTGCGCGTCGTCCATTCGTTTCCCTCGCAAGTGTCTGATGGGGCGCGCCCCCGGACCGATCGGGCTCCCCGCACGACCGCCCCATCCATCTCCCGGCCACGCCATCTGCCGACCGGCATTGCAGGTATAATAGGGCTCGACTCGGTTTCTGACAAGCGCGTTCGTTTGGCGGCGCGGCCGGTGGGCGGCACGCCTTGTCTACAGAAAGTGTGGGCGCGATCGCGAGGAGTGCGACCATGTCGACAATGCGCAAGGCGACGATACTCAAGCTGGCGTCGATGGCCTACGAGATGGGCCTGGATTCGCTCCATGGTGAGTTGCATCGGGGTGAAGACGGGTCGTGGCACGTGGGACGGCGCAGCCTGGAGGTGTGGCTGGATGAGCATGCTGGCGAGGAGGTCGTCATTGTGATGGGCACGATGGTCGACGCGCGCCCGATGGTCACGCGCACCTGCCGCACCTGCGGCCGCGACTACACCGATCTGGAGTGCCCAACGTGCCGGGCCAACCGCATCCGCCTGCGCGGGAAGCCATGACGTCTCGACGTCCTCTGTTGCCGCTCGTCCTGCTGGCCAGCCTGGCGCTCTGGGCGGCGCGAGCGCCGGCCGCCCTGGCTCAGGCGCCCGCGCTGGAGACGATGTCGATCGATCTCTGGCCCGATTACGATCAGCCTTCGGTGCTGGTCCTCCTGACGGGCCGGCTCACGGCGGCGACGCCCCTGCCGGCCACGGTAACCCTGCCGCTACCCTCTGAGGCCACCCTGAACGCGGTGGCCCGCCTCACGCCGCAGGGGACGCTGATGGCCGACATCGCCTACGAGCTGTCGGCGACCGGCGACAGCCTCACGCTGACGACGCCGGACAACGGCTTTCGCATCGAGTATTACGTGCCGTATGGCGGCGAGGGCCTGGAGCGGGCGTATCAATTTTACTGGCAGGCGCCGGTGGCGGTGACCAACCTGCTGGTGACGGTGCAGCAGCCGGCCGTGGCCACCAACCTGCTGACGACGCCGGCGCCGGCCTCGGTGACGACAGCGTCCAATGGACTACGGATGCACAACCTGCCGGCACAGCCCCTGGCCCCCGGCGAGACCTATCGCCTGGACCTCGCCTACACGATGGCCAGCGCGACGCTCAGCGTCCAGCTCCTCGCGTCGCCGGCGGCCACCGCGGCCCCGGCGCCAGACGCGCCCGCGACGGCGCCCGGCGGTCCCGAGAATTGGCTGCTCCTGGCCGCCGGCCTCGTCGGCCTGGCGGCCGCCGCCGGCGCGGCGTTCTACCTGGGCCGGCGGTCCGGCTCACGCGGCGGGCGCCCGGCCACCGCGAGAGTAAGGCGCGCCAAACCGGCTCCTCGTCGCGTCGGGCAAACGCCCGCGGCGGCGCGCCGCCCGAGTGAGCGGCCCGAACCGGCGCCGCCGTCC
>JBFGLK010000611.1:0-2575 GCA_041576195.1 Promineifilaceae bacterium (SeqCode) | reverse complement strand
TGACCAAGTTGCTCATTCGTCTGGTGGTGAACGCCATCGCGCTCTGGGTGGCGGTGCAGATCGTTCCTGGACTCACCTACGAAGGCGGCCCGGTGGCGCTGATCGTGATCGCTCTCATCTTTGGCGTGATCAACGCCCTGGTGCGTCCGATCCTGCTCTTGTTGACCTGCCCGCTGGTCATGTTGACGCTCGGGCTCTTCATCCTGGTCGTCAACACCGCCATGCTCTGGCTAACCATTCAGATTGCCGGCAGTCTGGGACTTTCCGCGGACGGGTTCCTCGCGATCTTCCTCGGATCGGTGATCATCAGCATCGTCAGCGCCGTCCTGAACATCTTCGTCAAGGACGACGACTAGGCGGCGAAAGCGGGGGTGGGGGAGCCGAAAACACAAGACCCGAAGGCCATTGCCTCCGGGTCTTGTGTTAGGTGGGACTGTACGTTACCGATACTGTACGGACAATACGTTAACTACCAATACGTCAGCACCTTACCCCTAGACTCTAACAGTGCGCCCACCGATCAGCAAGACGGCGGGCGCTCTTTTTACCGCATTTTCACAGCGCTACTAGAGGGGCGGACAGGACCGCGGTCAGGGTGAGGGGGGCCTGGGGCGGAACGATCCTTCCAGCATAAAGCCGCGTGACAGGGTATCCACGAAGCCCGACTCCCGGGCCAGCTCGTAGGAGGCCTCGTTGCCTTCTTCCACCGTGTACAGGGGCAGGTGGCCGCGCCGGTCAAGGTGTTGCACCAGGCTCGACAAGACGCTGCGCGCGTACCCCTGGCGGCGAAAATCGTTTCGCGTTTGCACGGCGACATCGGCGTAGTCGGGTGACATCCAGTTGACGCCCGCGCTGGCCACGATGAGCCCGCTCGGGTCGCCAGGAGGACTCCGCACCAGGAAGCGTGGCAGGCCGTCCGGGGTGTCGTTGCGGGTGACGAAGACGTTGATCACCGGCTCATGCCGCCGGCGGTCGAGCTTCAAGAGGCGCAGCGGTTGCTCAAGGCTGAGGTCGAAGACGGCCCGCAGCAGGGGCAGGGCCAGGCTGTCCGTGCGGATGATGACGGGGCTCCCTGCCGGCAGCGCCGCGGTCAGCAAGGCGAGCGAGGCGTCCAGGTCAAGCGTGGCGGCGGTGACTGTCGGCAGGCGGAAGGTCACCAGCGGGCGGAACAGGTCCATGCCCGTCCGCGACAGGGCGACATAGCCGGTGGCCCGCGCCGCTCCCTCCGGATAGGTGACGATCGTCGTCCGCTCGGGCGGGTGGTGGAAGGCGTAGTAGCTGGCCAGGGCGTCCGCGGGTTCGCGCGCGTGCAGCAGGTGCCGGATGGCCCGCCGCGGATCAGATGACATAAAATTCCGGATAGTCGGGCCGATTCGCCAGGATCGCCTCGATGCGCGCCTGCACCGGGGCGTCCAGGCGCTCGAGCACTGCCAGCGCGCCCAGGTTCTCCTTGAGTTGGGCCACGCGCGAGGCGCCGAGAATGACCGTGCTCACGTTCGGGTTTAACAGGCACCAGGCGATCGCCAGTTGGGCCATGGTGCAGCCCAGCTCGTCGGCCAGACCGGTGAGCGCCCGGACTTTCTCCAGGCGGGCACGCCCCGCTTCGCTGTCGACCTCCCGCCGCAGCCACTCGTAGCCGGGCAGGTTGAGGCGGGATTCGTCGGGAATGCCGGCATTATACTTCCCCGTCAGCACCCCCGACTTCAGCGGCGACCAGATAGTCGTGCCCAGCCCGTACGTCTGATACAGCCGAGCGTACTCCACTTCCACCCGCTCGCGCTCGAACATATTGTACTGCGGCTGCTCCATCGTCGGACCGTAGAGGTGATGGCGCTCGGCCGCCGCGTGCGCTTCCATGATCTGCTGCGCCGTCCACTCAGAGGTGCCCCAGTAAAACACCTTCCCCTGGCGGATCAGGTCCGTCATCGTCTGTACGACCTCCACGATGGGCACCTCGGGGTCCGGGCGATGGCAGAAGTAGAGGTCCAGGTAGTCCACTTGCAGGCGGGCCATGGCTTGGTGGCAGGCCTCGACGATATGCTTGCGGCTCAGGCCGAGCTGCGTCGGCCGGGGATCTGCCACGGCGCCCCAGCGCACCTTGCTGGCCACGGTGTAGCTGTCACGCGGCCAGCCGCTGCGGGCCAGCACCTCGCCCATGATCTTCTCTGCCTCGCCCCGGGCGTAGACCTCGGCGTTGTCGAAGAAGTTGACGCCGGCGTCGTAGGCCGCGTGCATGAGACGGGCGGCCTCGTCGACGCCCAGCTGGTTGTTGAAGGTGACCCAGGCGCCAAAAGACAGAGCGCTGAGCTTCAGGCCGGAAGTGCCAAGTCGGCGGTATTGCATAATCATCTCCTCGCGGACGTGGGAAACAGGCCGGCCCGGCCGGGCCGGTGGCCGGATTATAGCCCCGTTGCCGACGCAGGGCAGCGCCGGTCTGTCACCTACCACGCCGACGCGAACGGGGCCATAGACTATCTTTCTACGGATCTATCAGGTCAGCCGGCGCGGTGTGGCGATCACAGGTGCCGCGGGCGACTCGCCACAGGACTTCTGGCCTCTTGCCCGCACGCCGCCG
>JBFGLK010000610.1:0-2577 GCA_041576195.1 Promineifilaceae bacterium (SeqCode) | reverse complement strand
TGGCTATTCTGGCGGCCTTCGGCGTCCGCGTGCGCCTGCCGCTGCCGCTCTGGGTGAACTACGGCATCACCGTGCTCTGGATCGCCGGGATCAGCAACGCCTTCAACTTCCTGGACAACATGGACGGGCTCAGTGCCGGCATCAGCGCAGTCATCGCCGCCTTCATCATGCTGCTGGGCGCCTTCAACGAGCAATACCTGGTGGGCGGCCTCGCCGCCGCCGTCCTCGGCGCCTCGCTCGGCTTCCTGCGCTACAACTTCAAGCCGGCGCGCATCTTCATGGGCGATGCCGGCTCGCTCTTCATCGGCTTCATCCTGGCGGTGCTGGGGATACAGTTGCGCTTTCCGGCCAACACAGATACGGTGACCTGGCTCGTGCCCGTGCTCGTCTTCGGCGTGCCCATTTTCGATATGTCGCTGGTCGTCATCTCCCGCCTGCGTCGACGCGTCAGCCCGGGCACCGCCGGCAAGGACCACACCAGCCACCGCCTGGTGCGCCTCGGTTACAGCCAGCGCGAGGCCGTCCTCATCCTCTACCTGTTTGCCGGCGTTTTCGGCTTGATCGGCCTGTTCGTCAGCCGGTCCGACGCGCTGGAGGCCTACTTCGTGGCCGGCATCGTTGGCCTGCTGGCCGTCTGGGCCATCTGGTGGCTGGACACCCGTGCCCGGCCGGCGCCGGTGGAAAGTCAGGGGATCGCCTGACATGACAGAGGTCACCTGGACGATCCCGGCCGGCGGCTCCACGCGCCGTCTGCATCTCGAACACCAGCGCCTCGGCGGGCTCTGGATCGTGACGGTGGACGGCGAGCCGCGGCTGCGCGAGCGCCATCTGGGCGGACGGGGCTGGCGGCAGCAGGTGGACGTGGCCGGGCAGGCGGTCGACGTCGCCGGCGTGCGCACCCAGGGCGGTCGCTATGCCTACTACGCCCTGATCGATGGCGATCCGGTGCCGTCCGACGCAGAGCGGGCTGCCGGCATCACCGCCGCGGCGCTCGCACGCGAACCCGGCATGGGCCATCGTGTCTACTGGGACGACCTGGCGCGGGAGAGCGGCCTCGACTACTCCGCACAGCCCGACGGCCCGTTTCTTATGCGGCACCGCCTGCTGGGTCGCCTGCAGGGGCGCCTGATCTCCGTGCACCTGGAGCAGCCTTTCGGCAGCAAGGTCTATGTCTCCCTCAAGGCCCACGTCCCCCCCCTGGATGACACGCCCGGGCTCAAGGCGAAGCTGCTGGAAGACGATCGGCTGGAGAAGCTCCTTGGCAGTCGCTACAACATGAGCCAGCGCCTGGGCGTGGCGCCCGCCCATATCGGTGTCTTTCTCCCCTATGAGCCCCGCTACGAGTCGGCCGCCGATCTCACCGGGCGAATCCGCGCCTTCGCCAGGCTGGTAGCGGCCTATACGCCCCCGCTGCCGGCCGATTGGTGTGCGGAGTGCCAGCAGACAAAGCCCGTTCTCTGGGGCTTCATGAACGCCTTCCCGGTCCAGATGTGCCCGGCCTGCATGGACGAACGCCTCGCCTGGGGCGAATCGATGCGACACCGGGCTCGCGTGATGACCACGCGCACGGGGATCGGGCTGCTCGCGGGCGGGATCGTGGCGCTGTGGGGCGGGCTGCTGTGGGCCATCGTCACCGCCTCGTTTCCGGCGGACTCGATCTGGCCAATCCTCTTGACGCTGATCGCGCCGGTCTCCCTCGCCCTGGCGGTGCGCCTGACCTACACCATCGCCCGGCAGCCGGTGGCCTGGTTCTGGCTGGCCGACGCGAGCTTCTCGCTGGCCGGCCTGGTGCTGGCGGACTTCGTGGCCACGAACTGGCTCGCCGTCTGGGCCAGGCGGGGCTTCGCGGAGGACTCCCTGCGCAATCTACCCCTCTACTCGTTGTTCGCCATGGTGCTTGTGATCTGGTATGGGTTGCGAGGCTGGCGCAATCAGCGCCGCCATCTGGCCGCGCTCATGGTGCCGGCCATCGAGCGCGTCGGCCCACCGCCTGCGCAAAACCGCCCATGACCGGGCGCGGGAAGACGCTCGACTGCGTCTGCTTGCTGGCGACGATCGCCTCCGGCGACCAGACGCGCTTCCTGTTTCTTGCGCCGATCGGGGGCGTGGGGGTGCTGCTGCCCATCTGTGCTCTGGCCCTGGGCGAGATGGCCGACGCGGCGCTGGCGCGCTTGCTGGCTCGCCTGGCGGTACCCGGCGTCGCCGCGCCCGATCTGTCAGGCCCGCCGTCGGCCCGCGAAGTGACTTTTCCAGAGCGTTTCCGCGGGGTCTTGCGGGCCACGAAGCTGTTCGACGCGCCGGCGTCGGACGCGGACGGCACCGGGCACCTGCTGTCGCGGGGTGCCGTGGTGCAGGTGCTGGCGCCGGGGGAGGGATTCGCCCGGGTGGCCGCGGCCGCGGACGACCTGGCCGCTTTCTGGCCGATGCCGGCAGGGGCACAGGGCTATGTGCGCCGTAGCCTGCTGACGCGGCGCGTGCGGCTGCACTGCTACCGGGTTGCCCTGGCGGAGCCGCCAGCGACGGGCTGGTCGCCGCCCGGCGTGCGCCGGCAGTGGCTGCCGGTGCCGCCCCCCATGG
>JBFGLK010000609.1:0-2596 GCA_041576195.1 Promineifilaceae bacterium (SeqCode) | reverse complement strand
GCGTCGCCTGGGCGAGCTCGGCCTGGACGGCGGCTACCCCGAGCACGCCAGCGTCCTCACGCTGCGCCTGCTCGACCCGATGGCGCCGCCGATCTGGATCGGCTATGAGGTGCCCGCGCCAGAGGCGTGAGCTCTCGCCCTAGCCGATCGGCGTGCCCACGCCGTCGCTACAGGATGCCCCCGGCTCCGGGCCCAAACCCCGATAGCGATCGATGAAGGCGCCCACCCGATCGTCTGGCAGCGTGTCGAGGACCAGCTGCCGGCCCCAGGCCGTCATCACCACCTGGCCCTGCAGATCGGGATAGGGAGCCATGATCACGAAGCTTTTGCCGGCCACCTCGCGTCGCAACGCGCTCACTGTCTCGTCGGGGAGATCGGGGTGGTAGGCCAGCCACACCGCCCCGTGTTCCAGGGAGTGTACGGCCAGGCTGTCGTCCACCGGGGTGTCGTAGATGCCGCAGTTCTGCCAGATCGGCCGGTGAATGCCCCCCATCGGCGGCAGGCCGGTGTTGACGAATTGGGCGTTGTCGTCGTGACCACGCGCCTGATCGGGCTCCTCCACCAGGCCGGATAGCTCCGGTCGCAGCGCCTGATAGAGCGTCAGCCCGATCAACGCCAGGACGACGGCCGCGACCGGCCCCCAGATAAGGAGCCGCCGGCGGCGGCGTTCCTGCGCGGCCTGCTGAATCCGCTGTTGCCGCCGCCCTACCCGCCGCTTGTTGTCCGCCATGGTCGCTCCTTGCCGGCACCCTTGCGCCCCGGCGGCGACCATCGTAACGCAAAGAGAGGGCCTGGGCAACGCTCCCCGAAACAAAACAACGCCGGGACCGGTGGCTGGCATGAATGCGTGATCCGGTCCCGACGTAGTGGAATAGGTGCGATGATGCTGTGTTATTCCGCCCATCATGGTACTCAGTCTCGGCCGCCAGCAAAGTGACTACTGTCACAAATGCGGCGTGACGATCCTCACTTGCCGCCCGGCGCCCCGAGAATTACTACTTCCCGCCGATGCGCGCCGGCGCCAGAGGGAGTACACTGAACGTAGACTGCCCGATCCCGCGTTGCCGGCGTCATCACGCAGGCGGGCGCCGTCTCGATTCAAACGTGGAACGTGGCAAGGCGGCCTCGCGCCGGGGCGCCGGCTCACGGTCGCTGGCGACCTTGCCCCACTCAGGTAGGGTAGATAGCATGGACATCGCCTTACACGCCAAAGTGGTCGGGGATGGGTTCGAGGGCCGCATCGTCGGCCTGGTCGTCAACCCGGCCAAGTACCAGGTGACGCACCTCGTCGTCGTCGAGGCCTCATCGTCGCAAAGACTCCTCGTGCCCATTCAGCAGCTGCAGGCAGCCACCGAGCATGTGGTGCGCCTGATGCCCGAGCATGAGCCGGTGCCGCTGACGGAGCCCCTGCCGGCATCGTCCGTCCTGGTGCAGCACGATGCTCGGATCAAGGCCAGCGACGGGGCGCTCGGCCAGCTCTGGTGCATCAGTATCACGCCGCGCACCGGTCACATCGTCAACGTGATCGCCCGCGAAGGCCTGCTGCGCCGCCACCACACCGTCAGGTTGCCCGAGAGCCTTCTCGGCCAAATCGAACCGAATGCCATTCACCTCAAAGCGGACCGGGAAAGCCTTAACTGGCTCAAGCGGCATCGGACCTGATCGCCGGCTTGCGTCGCTCGTCATCATCGGCCAGCCGCCGGGCGGCCTCCCGGCGGCGCCGTCTTCGCTGGCCTCCGGCCACCCGATGACCGCGCCCACCTCGGGGAACCGTTCGCTAACCGCCAGCGTCTGCATAGTATCGGCCGCCGCCAGCCGGCAGCTGACCGTCGCTGAGCGAAGGAGCGCCTGACCATGCACGACCAACCGTCCTCCCGTCTGTCTCGCCGGACCATCCTGATCGGCGGCGTCGGCCTCCTGGCCGTTCTCGCCGCGATCGCCCTAATCCTCTGGCGTACCACCATGCCTGAATCCTCCTCCAATCCCACCTTGATCGATGGATCGCGCGCCTCGAGCGCGGGGATCGCCAGCGGCGTCGCCGTCGTGGAAACCTCGCCTGGGGGCGGCGGCTCGACCGCGGGCAAGAGCGGTCTGCGCTTCCGGCTCAGCCAGGGTAACCCGGAGCCGCAATCCGTGGCGCCACTCCCCGTCACGGCCGGCGAGCCGCTTGACCCGGCCCGGGTCGACGCCATCCTGGCCCGCCTGCCGGCATTACCGCCCACCGCGGTCGACGCGGTCGACTTCCGCGTGCCGGAAGACGTCCTGCCCCCGCCCCGCCCGGGCGAGACCATCGCCGAGCCCTTCCCGCCGCCTCCGGCCGACGTCAGCCCGCCGGACGTGCCCACCGGCCCGCTCCAGGTGCTGCGCTTCGCCCCCGAGGGCGAGGTTTTGCTGGCCCCGTTCGTCAACGTCACCTTCAACCAGCCGATGGTGCCCCTGACCGCGCTGGACGACCTGGCGGCCCTCGACGTGCCGGTGCGCCTGGAGCCCGATCTGCCCGGCACCTGGAAATGGATCGGCACGCGCACGCTGCGCTTCGAGGCCGACCCCACCGCCGCCGACCGCCTGCCGATGGCCACCGAGTTCGTGGCCACCG
>JBFGLK010000608.1:0-2596 GCA_041576195.1 Promineifilaceae bacterium (SeqCode) | reverse complement strand
GCCGGCCAGAGGCGCATCGCCCCGGCGTCGTCGGCGTTGAGCACCGCCGCGCGCGGCTGGGTTCCCTTCGCCGGGTCTGCCGGCACGCTCAGCGCCGGCGCCGTCAGTGCCGCCACCAGCCGCCCTTTGGCCGCCAGGTACCCTTCCCAGCTGCCGTGATAGTCCAGGTGCTCGTGGGTCACGTTGGTCACCACGGCCACGTCGAAGGCCACCGCCTCCAGCCGGTGCTGAGCCAGCCCGTGGGACGTGCACTCGAGCACGCAGTAGGTCAGGCCGGCGTCGACCATCTGGCGCAGATAGCGCTGCACGTCGGGCGCCTCGGGCGTGGAGACGTGCAGGCCGGTGTCCAGGACCTGGTCGCCGATATAGGCGTTGATAGTGCTGATCAGGCCGGCGGGAAGGTCGGCCGTGCGCAGGATGGTGTAGAGCAGGTTGGCGGTACTGGTCTTGCCATCGGTGCCGGTGATACCGACGATGACCAGCGCCTGGGCGGGGAAGCCGTGCCAGGCCGCCGCCAGCCAGGCCAGGGCGATGGCGCTATCGGCGGCGCGCAGGTAGGCGATGCCCGGTGGCAGGCCGGGCGGCGGCGGGTCTTCGGCCAGGATGAAGGCGGCGCCGGCGGCGGCCGCCTCGCGGATAAAGGGGTGGCCGTCGCTGTAGATCGAGCCGTCATGGCGCCGGCGGCGCCGGGCCACGAAGCCGTCGCCCGGCCGGACCCGGCGCGAGTCCTCGACGAAGGCGACGATCGCCGCGTCTGGCCCGTCATAGGCCGGCGGCTGGGGGTGGGCCGTGCCGGCCACCGCCGCCCGCCAGGCGGCCAGGAGGGCGTGGAGGGAGCGGGTCATTGGCGGGGATTATAGCCCGGATCCCGGCCCCGAGGCGTTTAGACGCCGTCGCCGGTCTCAGACCCCGCAGGTATTCGAGACCTGCCGGGTCTTGCGGAGAATCTCTCTGCAGTCCCCCTCAATAGCGATAGACAGCTGCCAGGTCCCCGCCGCCCGGGACCGCCGCCGGGTCCAGCAGATAGGCCGTGCCGCCGTGCAACAGGGTCTGCACCACGGCCTCATCCAGCAGATCGACGGCGTCGTGGACGGCCGCCGGCCCGTCTGCCTCGCGGATCCCGTCGCCCGGGGACATCAGGATCCCCCAGCGCTGCCGGTCGCGCGCGGCGAATAACGTGTCGACGCGCCCGTGACGGGCCGCCGCGAGGATCTCGGCCAGGTCGGCGCCCGCCCGCCCGGTGTCGCTAAGCGCGGCGTAGCGGGCAATGGCTGCTTTGGTCTCCTGGGCCACGAACGGCTGCAAGACGGCCCAGGTCCGCTGGTGCAGTTCATCTACGGACATGCCTTCTGGACTGCCCGCTACCCCGGCATCGATTAGATGGGCGTAGCTGTTGGCCTCTCGATAGAGCGGGAACAGGTAGTCGACGCCCGCCAGCACCAGCGGGCGCTGCGCCTGGCCCAGGACGGGGCGCAGGCGCTCGTCGATCAGGCCGAAGTAACGTCGCAGCCGGCTCTGCTTGAGCCGTTCATCGGCGTTGCCATGAAAGACGGCCTGACGCGCCGCGCCGCCGGCCATCGGACGGGTCCGGGTGTGAAACTGCACTTGGCGTTCCGCTTCCTCAAGCGCGGTGATCTCCTTGAAGCGAACCGGGAATCCCTCCAGATCCATGGGCTTCAGGGCAAAGCGTGTGCCCTGCCAGAAGTGGGCCTCGTCCTGGCTCAGGCTGAGCACGAAATAGGCCGTGTTGTTCGTGAACAGGGGCAGAAGTGGCTTGATATGGAACCGGCCAGACACCAGGGCCAGCGGCTGGAAGGGCAGGGGCAGGCTGTAGAGGCGGGCGAACGCCGGGCCCAGGAAGATGGCCAGCCCCTGTCCATGAAAGGCGCCGGCGCGACTCCGTCCGATCAGGCGTTCCGCCGGCGCCAGCAGGCGATCGATCGTCGGGTGATCCATCGTCTGAGCTTCCTGCGCCGGCCTCTCCACCAGCTGGCGGCGCGCCTCACCCACCAGGTTCTTCAACCGGATGCGGTTCTTTTCCCACTCGGGCGCTGCCTGGAAGGTGGGCATGTAGAGGGAGACGCACGGGGAGAGTTCATAGTGCAGCAGTTCCTGCAGCGCTTCTTGCGTGAGTTGCTCCATGGGCTCGGTTTCAGTCGCTCTCAACCGGCGTCGCGCCGGTCTCTGTGCCGGCAGCGCTGGTTTCGCCGTCGGCGCGCTTGCGTTGTTGCCACCAGCGCCAGGGCAATGTGACGGCCACGATGCCGGCGGCGATCCAGGCCACCCAGTAGTCGGCAAGGCCTTTGAAGCGCCCGGGATGCTGGCTATCCGCCTGTCGTGCCTGCAATTCGCGCACGAAGGCGCGGGCCGCGTCCGGATTGTCGACCTCTTCCCAGACCACGCGAGCGGGCAGCAGCCGCAGATCGCCGGCGCGCAGCCAGGTCGTCAGAGCCAGCTCGCCGTCGTCAAAAGTGGCGTCGATGTCCCGAACGTGGACGGCGGGCAGCTTCTGTTGCAGCAGCCCGGTGACCAGAGGACGACCCCAACTCCGCAGCTGATTCTCCTCGCCCGCCCGTGCCTCGGCGACGGCCTGGTC
>JBFGLK010000607.1:0-2616 GCA_041576195.1 Promineifilaceae bacterium (SeqCode) | reverse complement strand
GCGCTTCGTCGCCGGGACGGCGATGACCACGGCGGTTGACCTGCCCGCACCCCTCACCCTCCCTGGCGCCCGCGCTGACCTGACCGTCGAGCTGACGGCGCCGGCGCAAGCGGGTCGTCACCAGGGCCGCTGGCGGCTCGTCGACGCGGGCGGGCAGCCGTTTGGCGAGGAGCTGTTTGTGCTGATCGAGGTGGCGGCCGGCGGCTGAGCCCACGGCGGAGTTATGGGGCGTCAGGCGCATCGCGCCAGGCGGCCAACACCGCCGCCTCCCGCTCGCGGTCGATGCCGGCACGCCACTGGTGGTCCGCCGACCGCGCTGCCAGCCAGGCCAGGGTATCGCGGAGCGTGTCGGCGAGGGGCCGGAACGCGAGGCCGGCGGCGATCGCCTGGCTCACGTCCACCGTGCTGAAGCCGGCGTGGGCGCCGTCGTCGTCGGGCAGCCAGAGGGGGAGATCGGACCAGGGGGCTACCTTGTGCCGGTCCAGGTGTGTCCGGCTCACCCAGACCAGGCGCGCGTCGCCGCCGGCGGCCTGCCGGCAGCTGGCCAGAAACTCACCGATCGTCAGCGGTACCGCCGGCCCGGTCGCGTTGAACGTGCCGGCGACGCCCCGTTCGATGAGGTCCAGGATCCACGCCGCCAGGTCCCGCGCGTCGATGAACTGGACCGGGAGGTCATGGGGCTCGGGTGCCAGCACGTCGCCGCCCTGGCGAAGGCGATGGGGCCAGTAGGAGAAGCGGTCGGTAGGGTCGTGGGGGCCCACGATCAGGCCGGGCCGCACGATCAGCGCTCGCCCGGGCAACGCGGCCTGTACCTCCTCTTCGCATAGCACTTTGAGCGGGCCGTAGGTGTCGCCGTCGATGACCTCCACGGTCGGGTCCTCAAGGCGCCCGACCGGGTAGGACTCGCCGATGCCCACCGTGCTGAAGTCGGCGTAGACCGAAATGCTGGAGACAAATGTGTAGTGGGCGACGCGAGCCGCCAGGGCGGTCGCCGATGCCCTCACCACCCGGGGAACGTAGCCACAGGTGTCGACGACAGCATCCCATTCGCGCCCGGCCAACGCAGTCAGATCGCCATCCCGATCGCCCCGTAACTGCTCGGCGGTGGGAAAGAGCTCGGGCCCGCTGCGGCCGCGATTGAACAGGGTGATGGTGTGGCCCCGCTGCAGGGCAGCTGCCACCAGGTGGCGACCGAGAAACACCGTGCCGCCGAGAACCAGGATGCGCGAAATACACCTCCGTCAGAAAGCGAGGAAGCCCGGCCGGGGCCAGGCTTCCTCGTCAGGTTGCGGCTTTGCGTCCGCCGGCGCGCCAGCGCGGCGTCAGCCGGCCAAAAAGGCGTCCAGGCTCTCTTTGCTGATGCGATAGGCGTTGCCGATCTTCTTGGCCTTCAAGTCGCCGGCTTCGATCGCAGCCAAAACGTCGGCCTCGCTCACCTGGAGCACCACGGCTGCTTGGGCCGGTGTCATGACTGCCGGCACTTCGGACCCGGTCGGCTGCTGGGCGGGCGCCTGCGGCTGCGCCGCTTGCTGCTGGGCCATCTGCTGCTGCATGGCGCCTATGCCCATCATCCCGATCCCGAGCTCGCCCAGACTGCCACCCGATGGGTTCTCGCCCGCCGCCAATGCCGCGTCGGCGATTTGCATCTGGGTGTAGCTGGTGCCATACCCCATCTTCGTCACCACGGCGAGCGAGTCGGGATGGAGTGCCAGGCGAATGTTGAAGTCGACCAGGTTCAGGCCCACGGCATCAAACTCCGCCTGCAGGAGACCGGCCAGCAGGTTGTTGAGCTCCTGCGAGAACGACTGCAGCTGGGCCGGCCCCAGATCTTTGGCCGTCGCTAGCTCCGACATCTTGTCCTGCATGAAGACACCGAGCATGGGATCCAGCCGGTCCTTCAGTTGCGACACACGCACGCTCTCGCGGAACGCGTCCATGGCGTTCAGGAAACGCCATGGGTCCTTGACCTTGACGATGTAGGTGCCGTTGCCCACCATGGCGCTGGCGCCCGGCGGCCGGTTGGTGTGCTCGACGATGATCGGATTGGCCGTGCCCCACTTCAGCGTCATGTCGGTGGTCTTCACATAGTAAACGTCGGCGGTGAAGACATTCTTGCCGCCAAACAGGCCGCGTTCCATGAGGTCCGTCAGCCAGGGTATGTTGGCGGTAGTGAGGACGTGCGTGCCCGGTTCAAAGGTGCCGAGCGCCTCACCGCTGCGCACGAAGACGGCGGTTTCGCCCGGGTTGACGATGCAGGGCGATCCGAGCTTGATGTCGCCCAGCCCGCCGCGCGGAAACTTCTGGACGATCTCATCTCGCATCCAGGACTCAATTGCGACGCGATCGAATACTTTCGCCATGGTTTACACTCCTCTCAGCTGATCCCCTTCAAGACCTCGCCGCGCGAGTTGAAGGTCGAATTGGCTTCCCGGGTCACCTTGTTCAGCTCGCGGATCGCGCCGCTGATGTCGCCGTCCTCGTCGACGGCGGTCTCCAGTGCCGCCAGGCCGCCGTTGATCTCGTCCACGTAGTCCATCATGGCCGCATCAAACTGATAAATGCGGGCCAGGTCATCGGCATCCACCTTGAGGGCATCGAAGAAACCGGCGTAGCCCT